>JAKSCJ010000420.1 GCA_022360675.1 Lysobacterales bacterium | reverse complement strand
GTGCCAATTTCTCGATATTTATGTAAGTTTATGTTTTTTATCTGAAAACAACTGTAAATAGGAATTAAGCTGGCTTCATGTAGGTATTTTTCTGACAGGCTTTGACAAAAATTGTCACCTTACGTGTCGAGCTTCAGTGTGTTAAGGCGGCACCATCTTGGGATTGGAAAGCTGACCACGGTTTGATACTCACGCAGCTTGAGCTTATTGAGCTGGTTCTTGATCCAAATGAAACCGCGTTAACAATAAGCACTGCACAGCTCAGCTGCGCAATTAATGATGCGCCTGCTTTAGCAGTAACAGCGTTACTTTTGGAGTGGCGTTTGTTGAAATTTTGAGAGAAGGGAGGTGTGTTCGGCGCGTATTTAATTGTGCAGCGAAAAAAATAAAAGCTGTGTAGATAAGGTTGGGTGCGAGAAAGAATGTAAGCGGGGAAGCCCCGCCGCATCATGGCTTGCGACGGGGAAAGATACTGAGCGACTTAACTACTGGTAAAAGGGCTCTGAGCAACGGGCGCTTCAAAACCGTCAGCGAAGATTTCGTCGACAAAATTACATAAGGTATCGCTCGACATGGTCGTCATTTGTACGAGTGTGTCGCCATTGACGCGTTCAATGGTGATTTCACTTTGCAGCTCGTAAATATCGTTACCATCAATCTGCACGGACAATGTGCTAAGACCAGGAACCACTGCCGGGCCGCCGCTACATGTCAGGTTTTCGTTGGACTGAATGACCAAAACGTTCTGGCTGGTATCAAAACTGACCGATGGAGATGTGGTGAATAACACATTGCCATCTACAGTGATAATGGTTGCCGCTGATGCAGCGCCACTTATAAGGGACAGCAAACCAGCGAATAAAACTCTTTTCATCGAAACAATGTCTCCGTGCACTTGGGCGGCATTATAGCCAGCCTCTGCCTATGGCGCCATCTGAACCGATGGCTGTGCTTAAGGGCAGGTTAGGCGATATCTTACGTGCTTTCGACACACCTTACACCCGTTTAACTGCTATGTCTGGTTACACCCAGTTTGCTACACCTTAGCCTGAGTGACACCAACAGGCCACCTGCTGTGGCCGCATATTAAAATTGTTTGGCTGCATGGGGCTGAATCACTTAAGGGCGATATATTAGCCTGTGATGATTTGTTTGGCCAATGTGTGGCCAGCTACAAACTCATACTGACCATTGTCCAACGGTGATTCGCTCGTGCCCTGCTAAGTCGCGGTGCGATGCGATCGCGCCGTAACCGTGGTCCGCTAGCAGTTGCTGTACAAATGCAGCCTGATCATAACCGTGCTCTAGCATAAGCCATCCTTTGTTAAATAGATGCTTAGTAGCGCCGGAAATAATAGACACAATGGCGCCATGCCATCGCTTCCTGGGGTGAGTGCCATCAATGGCTCGTGTCGTAAGCTGTCGCTATTGAGGCGCTCGTCATTTTCTGCCACGTAGGGCGGGTTGCTGACGATTAACGGCAGCTGCTCGCTGATGGGTTCGAGCCAACTACCGCAGCGGAATGCCACATTATTAATGTGTAGGCGCTGCGCATTGCGTTGGGCCACGTTGAGTGCGGCTTGGCTACGGTCGGTGGCGATCACCTCGCATTGGGGGCGTTGGCTGGCAATAGCAAAAGCAATAGCTCCTGAACCTGTGCCCAAGTCGGCCACTTGGAACTTTTGCTCTTTAGGAATTTGTTCCAGTGCAGTTTCTACGAGCAGCTCTGTTTCTGGGCGCGGAACCAGTACAGCGGGCGATACTTCAAAGTTTAAGCCAAAAAACTCGCGGGTTTTCAGCAAATAGGCCATGGGGACGCCCTGGCTGCGGCGTGAAACGAGCTGCTGAAAATGAGCCTGCAGGCGCGGCTCGGGTTGATCATCGGCGTGGGCATAAAAATAACTGCGGTCGCAATCTAATAAATGGGCCAGTAATAACTCGGCATCCAAACGTGGACTGGTACTGATACTTTCCAGTGCTTGCTGGGCGCTACGGATCAATTGGGCGATGGACGGTAGAGTGGGCGAGTTCATAACAGCTACGGATGCTTATACATTAAATATTGGAGCACTATCTTAGCGGTAGTGGCCGGGGAGGGTGCAAGTTTACGTGATGAATGGATCTGGCCGCGCAGTAGTGCTCGTTAAAAGTCAGCGCATAAAAAAGGAGCCGCGTTGGCGACTCCTTTGAAGGTTTTCGTATAAATTGAGCCTTCAATGGCCCTTTATACCTTGAGCCCTTTATATCTTGGCCATTCAGCTTATAGGCTTAGCGGTTTCGTGACTCGCGTCGTTGGGTTCGCCACGCATGAAGTTAATGATGCGCTTAACCAAGCGTCCTGCGTCGTCGCCAATGAGATACATGGCAGGAATCAAGAACAGCGTGATCACCGTGGAGAAAACGATACCGAAAGCCAGCGATGCAGCCATGGGGATGACAATCTTCGCCTGCAGGCTGGTCTCGAAGAACACGATGGGCACCAAACCTAAGAAGGTGGTGGCTGAAGTCAGCAAGATGGCGCGGAAGCGGCGTTTTGCTGATTCAATGGCGGCCGTACTACGGTCTTCACCACGAGCGCGGGCACGGTTCACAAAGTCCACCAGAATGAGGCTATCGTTTACCACAACGCCTGCCAAGGCAATGATACCGAACAGCGACAACATACTGACCGGAATGCCTAGCCACAAGTGGCCTAAAATGGCGCCGATAATGCCAAACGGGATCACCGACATAATCAGCAGCGGCTGTACGTATGAGCGCAGCGGAATGGCCATCAAAGCATAGATTAAGAACAACGCCAGTAAGGCACCGGAGGCTAACTCGCCAGCCACCCGTTGTTGGCTTTCGGTGGCGCCATCTAAGCGATAACGAACTTCCGGATACTGGGCCAGAATCTCGGGCAATACATTATCAATAATGTCTTTGATGATCTCGCCGGGTTCAGCTAAGTCTTTATCGACCTCGGCCGTTACCGAAACGGCGCGTTCGGTATCGAAGCGACGGATCACCGCTGGGGTGGAGCCCACTTCAACCTCGGCCACCGAGCCAAAGGGTACTTGCTCGCCGGTGTTGGTGCGAATGCGCATGTTTTCCAGGTCGCCCAACGAACGACGCTCGGCCTCGGGGTAGCGCACCATCACTTTCACTTCGTCTTCGCCGCGTTGAATACGCTGTACTTCTTCGCCGTAAAAACCTTGGCGCACTTGACGACCCAAGGACGATAAGTTGAGACCTAAGGCTTCGGCTTCGGGTTTGATATTCAGCTTAATTTCAGGCGTACCACCTTCAAAGCTATTTTGAATATCGTAAACACCATCGTATTGGCGAATCACGTTTTCTAACTCAGCGGCGGCTAAGCGGAGTTGTTCGCGGTCTTTACCCACCAGCTGGAAGGCTAGATCGGCACCGCCACCGGGACCTGATGCAGAGCTAAAGCTCAGTTGGCGAGCACCGGGGATTTCACCCAGTTTGTCGCGCCAGCGGCGTTCCACTTCGGGAGCGGTAACCACGGCGTTCTCTTCTTTCACCAACTCCACCACCACTTGGCCTGAAATGTCTGAGCCTGACCAGGTGAAAATGGTACGCACAGCACCGCCTTCGGGCAGATCAAATTCTTCGGTGAGTTCGGCGTTTACGTCGCGCAATGCTTGTTGCATGCGATCTAACGCTTTGTGGGTGGTGTGCGATGGCGTGCCTTCACTCATTTCCAAATTGGCTTGGATGAAATCACCTGCCAAATCGGGGAAGAACACAGTGCGCACTAAACCACTGGCCATTAAACCGATACAGAAAATCATGCTGCCCATAAAGACCGATACGGTGAGGTAACGGCGGTTTAAGGCTTTCGTTAATAAGGGGGTGTAGTAGTTATCGACAAAGGTGTGTAAACCTTCACTAAAGCGGCGCTGCAGGCGGAATAAGGCATTGCTGCGCTTAGGGTCGAATTCTTTAATCTTCATGTGCGCCAAGTGAGCTGGCAAAATCAATTTAGATTCCACCAACGAGAACAGCAACGCAAAGATTACAACCCAGCCAATAGCGGCGAAGAACTGACCCGAAACACCACTCACCATCAAGATAGGAATAAAGGCTACAGCGGTAGTGAGTACACCGAAGGTGGCAGGAACCGCCACTTCGTTGACGCCATTAATGACACTTTGCATGCTGTGGCCATCACGGCGAATGTGGGTGTAAATGCTTTCGCCGATGATAATGGCGTCGTCGACTACGATACCCAGCACTAAAATAAACCCGAACAGGCTCAACATATTAATGCTGACATCGGCCACTGGCATCATCCAGATGGTGCCTAAGAAGGCCACTGGTAAGCCCAGCATGACCCAAAAGGCCAGTTTTAAACGCAAGAACAAAGCCAGCACACCGAATACCAAGATGGCACCGCTGAGCAGGTTTTTGTTCATCATGTCTAAGCGACCTTGCAGGTAGTAAGAGACATCGGCCCAGTAATCCAGGCTAATGCCTTCAGGCAAAGCGGCTTTTTTCTGCTCAACATAACCGCGCACTGCGGCTGCAATACCTAGCTCGCTTTGCTCACCCACCGATAAAACACGAATAGAAATGGTGTCTTCGCCGTTGTGCTTGGCGTAGCGATCACGATCTTCAAAGCCGTCGATAACCTTGGCGATATCGCCCACGAGCAGGCGTGTGCCGTCGGCATTAGTCCGCACCACAATGCGTTCGAACTCTTCACCGGTGTAGGCTTGGCCACGGGTACGCACCAAGATATTACCGCCGTCGGTTTTAATGCTGCCGGCAGGTAAGTCTAAAGAGCCCACGCGTACGGCCTGGGAGATCTCGTCTAGAGTCAAGCCGTAAGAGCGTAATGTGTGTTCGCTGACCTCAATGGAGATTTCGTAATCGCGGCCACCCACCACATCGGCCCGTGATACACCGGGTAGACCGACAATTTCGTCACGCACCGTTTGGGCGAACTCTTTCAAGGTACGCTCGGCCACTTCACCGTGAACCGATACCCACATCACCTCTTGGCTCCATTGGGTGCGGGTGATATTGGGTTTTTCCGTTTGTTCGGGGAAGGTGGAAATACCGTCGATTCGAATTTTCACATCGTCCATTACCACCTGTGGGTCGTAGTCGGTGTACACCTGAATGTTCACCGTGCCCGAGCCTTCGCGGGCGTTGGACGAAATTCGCTCGATGCCTTCCACATCTTGAATGGCTTCTTCGATCTTCACCAATACGCCTTCTTCCACTTCGCTGGGGGAAGCACCTAAGAAGGGAACGGTGACGCGAATTTGGCTAGGATCGATCTTGGGCTGAATTTCTTTTTTGATGGTGACCGCAGCGTATAAACCGCCGAAGATCAACACCAACATCAGTAAGTTGGCAGCCACGCTGTTGTGTGCAAACCAGGCGATTAAGGCCTGGTAGGGGTTTTGCCCTGTGGCGGCGGAAGGTTCGTGTCGTTCGCTCATTGAGACACTCCCGCAACGCTATCACCGCTGCTGATTTGGTTGCTTTGGCTTTGACCGGAGCCATCGGCAGCACTGGCTACAGAGGTTTCGGCTTCGCTGCTTAAGGTTTCGATACTGGGTGCTTCGGTGCGCAGAGCAATGCCCGGAATTGGTGCGGCAATGTTGGTGATAATGACTTTTTCACCAGCCGCTAAGCCGCCGCCCACATAAGCGGTTTCGGGGGTGGCGCGTATGACTTCCACATCACGAATTTCCAGCTTATTGTCGTTGTTAGAAATGAGCAGCTGGTTATTGGGTTGCAAAATGGAGCGCGGAACGGTAACCACGTTTTGTGCCAAACGGCCGGTGATACTGGCGC
>JAKSCJ010000366.1 GCA_022360675.1 Lysobacterales bacterium | reverse complement strand
TCGATGACGCAGTCGTACCAAATTTTGGAAGGACGAGATTTCAGTAACTCGGGCTTAGAAGACGAAGCGCGCTTAACCTTGGCGGTAACCGTGGAAAACACCATGAAGCTGATGCGCATGATGGGGCAATCGGAAAAATGGCGCGAGCTACAACAAACCGCCGAACAGCTCAGTAGCCCGTGGCCTGTTTTTGCCCCTGCCCATTTGGCTGAAAAGTCTGACTTAGCGATTTACTGGTTAGACCTCAGAATGGCCGTGCAACATGCCGAGCAAGGTATTCGCGCCTGCGACGAGCAAATGAACGCGCCGCAAGGCCAGTACTTTGCCACCATGCTGGCCGAGCTCTATCTACGCGCCCAGCTCTGGCAACCTGCGGTGAAGCACTTCCTCACCGCCTTGCAACTGCCTTATAGCCTGGATCAGGAAAATCGTCCTTCCGATTTTCCTATTCGCATCGCTTGCGTACGCGCCATGTTGGGTGGTGGTCATGCCCAAGCGGCCTGGGAGATGTTGCAACACTGTTGCCGTGGTCCGGCGACTGATGCCACACCGGTCGAGCATCCGCAGTTAAGCCGTAACGACCGCCTATTGCTGGGTTGTTTGAAAATGGAAGCCTGCCATCGGCTCGATATGGAAGAAGAGCTCCAGCGTATTTGCGACGAGCAAATTGCCAGTGTGAAAGAAGTCCCAGAGCTGGCCAGCCTGGCATTGTTGAACAGCTATATCGCAGGCATTGCGTGCCAGCGGCAAGATAAAGACACCGCCCAGGCGACCGCGCAAAACAGCTGGCAACACAGCCAGATTCTGCTCACCGCGCTGTTGGAAAAACGCTTACGTCCTAGCAGCTTCCTGTTAGACGCGGTATTTAAGTCGTTCTTGCATCCGTTGTTGCTGCCGCAACACGACGATAAGACCTGGCAGGATTTATTCACCCTAGAGGCCAAAACCCTGCGCAGCCACACCATCTCTTGGCTGTACTTAGATCCCATCATTCAGGCAATGGAAAAATTCGGTAAACAAGCGTTGCTGAATCAAGCAGGACATGCCGGTTGTTTCAACCAAGCCGTGCGTACCCGTCAAGAATGCCAAACCGCCTGTGCGCATCTATGCGATGACGAGGCTATCGATCTCAGTGCAGGCTTGGGTGCGGTGGCGTAATCGTCACTTAAGAAATAACTGAACTTAGCCGGGTCACTGAATGAAGTGGAAAAGCTCGTTGGCGGCTAGCCAATGGGCACAAGCTCACACACGAAAGCCAACGATGAGGCCTGATCAACTGCGCGCTAGAAGCTATGACTATTGGCCCTTGCTGTCGCTCTGGAGCTGTGTCAAGTTATCTGCCCATTAGTGCCAATGGGGCACCGCAGTTTTGTCACTGCCTCTAAATAAAATCCCCTTTATTTGGGTTGTGACCGGGCTCCGGAACCAAGCCGGAGCCCACCTTTCCTTAGGTCTTCATTCATTACCAAGCCCACAGGCTTCGTTACGCCCAAAAGGCATGGTTAAGCGCTGAACATCAAGCAATCGCTTGGGCAGCCTCAACGAAATCGTAGCCCAGATCTTGGGCCACTTCTTTGTAAGTTACCGCACCACGGTGCACATTTAAGCCAGCTAATAAGTGTGGGTTATCCAGCAGTGCTTGGCGATAACCTTTATTGGCCAGTTGCAAAGTAAACGGCAAGGTGACGTTGTTTAACGCAAAGGTAGAAGTGCGCGCTACCGCACCGGGCATATTGGCTACGCAGTAATGCACCACGCCTTCTTCAACAAAGGTGGGTTCGGCGTGGGTCGTAGCGTGGGAGGTTTCAAAACAACCGCCCTGATCGATAGCAACATCCACAACAACCGAGCCTGCGCGCATTGTTTGCAAATGTTCACGACGCACTAATTTAGGTGCTGCGGCACCGGGAATCAGCACACCGCCGATCACTAAATCGGCGTCTTGGATGTGACGGGCAATCGAGTGGTCGTTGGAGTAAACGGTTTGAATGCGGCTGCCGAAAATGGCGTCCATTTGGCGCAATACATCCATATTGCGATCCAGCACTACCACGCGTGCGCCCATACCCACGGCCATTTGAGTGGCATTAAAGCCCACCGCGCCAGCACCAATCACCATCACTTTACCCGGCTCTACACCCGGCACACCGCCTAGCAGCACACCAGAGCCGCCCTGAGCTTTTTCTAAGCAATGGGCACCGGCTTGAATCGATAAACGACCCGCCACTTCCGACATGGGCGCTAACAAGGGCAAGCGGCCAGCGTTGTCGGTTACGGTTTCATAAGCGATACAGGTGGCGCCAGATTTCACGAGGTCTGCGGTTTGTTCCGGATCGGGGGCCAAGTGTAAATAAGTGAATAAAATATGGTCTTCACGCAGCATGGCGCGTTCCACCGCCTGCGGCTCTTTAACCTTAACGATCATCTCGGCTTGATCGAAAACTGCGGCGGCGTCAGGCAAAATAGATGCGCCTGCAGCGATATAATCGTCATCGCTGATGCCAATACCAGCACCGGCCTGAGTTTGTACCGAGACCTGGTGACCGGCACGTACTGCTTCTGCCACTGCGGCAGGAACCATACCCACGCGATACTCGTGGTTTTTTATTTCCTTAGGGACACCAATTTTCATACAGAAACCTCAGAAGATAATCTTGCAATCATAGCCGCTTAGGAGTAGGGTTTTTATTTGTAAAATACGGTTTTTCAGACTATTCCTCTGCAAAAAGGTTAATTTTTAGTACTGCTATGGCTAGAACCCGGCGCACTCTGGACCGTATCGACCTGCGAATCTTAGATTGCCTCCAAAAAGATGGACGCATTCCTAACGTTAGTCTGGCTCGCAAGGTCAACCTGACCCCCACCCCTTGCTTAGAACGCGTTAAGCGTCTGGAGGAGTTGGGGTATATCAAGGGCTATACGGCCATTTTGAATCCCCATTTACTCGGCTGCAGCCTGTTGGTGTTTGTTGAAATCACTTTAGATCGCAACGCACCTCAGCTGTTTATGTCGTTTCGCAAAGAGGCTGAAACCTTACCCGAGGTTTTGGATTGCCACCTGGTCTCCGGTAACTTCGATTATCTAATCAAAGCCCGAGTCCAAGACATGGAAGCCTATCGTCGCTTGCTGGGCGATAAGATCTTGTCACTCCCCGGAGTGAGCGGATCGCGCAGCTATGTGGTGATGGAAGAAGTGAAAGAAAGCCTGCAAATTCCGCTGAATATGTAGCCACGCAAGCCACGCTTGCGCACTTCATCAACGCAAAAGCCCAAGGCAAGGCACAGCTGAACGACTCAGCATTCACACTCTATCGAGTGTGAGCTTGCCTGCGCACGCATTATTTACGTTCTTTTAACAAACTGCTAAAGTAGCGCCGCACGTGTCGCAGCTTTAAGCGGCGCGTTATTGTCAGCACCCAGGTGTCCGTATGGCGAGCAAATGCTGTGCCTTACGGGTGAAACGGGAAGCCGGTGTGAAACCGGCACTGCCCCCGCAACGGTGATCGAGGTTGTAATTCATTAAGCCACTGCGCTATCAGGCGTGGGAAGGCGAATTACAGAGGGAACCCTCGTCAGTCCGGAGACCGGCCTGTGGTGATACGGGAACGACTTTCCCTATAACTGGGTTGCGGTGGGCAACTTGGCGGGCTGATCTATGCCTGCGTTCCACCACCGCATCCACATCGCGGGTGTGCGTAGGAGAACATCATGCAAGGTCCCACTTTGGCCGGGCGAATCGCCAGCGGCCTTCTTACTTTATGCGCGGTTTCAGCCGCTCAAACCACTTGGGCACAAAACGACGACACCGTCGAGCAAGAGCGCTTAGTCGTTACCGCCACACGTCAATCCCAGTCTATTGACGATACCTTAGCCTCAGTAAGCTTAATCACTCGCGAAGATATCGAGCGCAGCCAAGCGCAGGACATCAGCGAGTTATTACGCACCTTACCCGGTGTGGATCTGGTGCGCTCAGGCCCGCGCGGCTCCCAAACCAGCCTGTTTTTACGCGGCACCAACTCTAATCAAGTGTTGGTGTTAATCGACGGTGTGCGTGCGTCTGAAGCCGCCAACGGTTTGTTCACCTGGGAACATCTGAATCTGTCCCAAGTGGAACGCATTGAAGTGGTGCGCGGCCCGCGCGCGGCTTACTACGGCTCCGACGCCGTGGGCGGTGTGATTCAAATCTTCACCCGCCGCCAGCAAGGAATCCAGGCAAGTTTCGGTGGTGGTAGCTACAGCACCCGCCGTGGCCAAGTGGCCGTGGGTGGCAGCAGTGGCGCTTGGGATGGTCGTTTGGCCATTGCCCACGATCAAGCCGAAGGCTTTAGTTCGCAAAACCCCAATGGCTTCAGCTTTAACCGCGATAACGACGGCTACCGCAACTTCAGCCTAAGCACCGGTGGCGGCTACGATTTCGACGGCGGCCGAGTGAGTTTAAGCTTCTTACACACCGATGCCGAAACCGATTTCGACGAAGGTGTTTCCGATACCTCGATCCAAAATGGTGCAGTTCAACTGCAATTGGGCCAAGGCACAGCGTTTAACCATCAAGCCAAAGTGGGTTATTCGCGTAACGAGTTGGTCACCAGTTCCACCTTTTCCGATAGCCGTGTGGAAACCGAACGTTGGGATTTCTCTTGGTTGACTGGCTATCAAGTCAGCAATCAACTGGAGCTGCAAGCCGGTTTAGATTTCTACACCGAAGATGGCGAAAACCGTGGCAGCTACGATGAAACCCGCGACAACTTCGGTGTGTACACCGGTTTTGTATGGAATGTGGCCGCTCACGATATCGCCGCCAGCGTCCGTTTAGACGATGACAATCGCTTCGGTTCTGAATTCACCGGCCAAGTTGCCTGGGGTTGGACCTTAACCGAAGGCTTACGCTTCAGCGCCGGTTATGGCCGTTCCTTTAAAGCACCCAACTTTAACCAGCTGTTCTCACCCGGTTTTGGTGGCTTGTTTGCCGGTAATCCCAACTTAGAACCCGAAACCGCCGATAGCTACGAGCTGGGTTTGCGTTATCAGGTGGCCGAGCACACCGCCGATGTGCGCTTGTACCAAAATGATTTAGATAATTTGATCGACTTCAGTGGCGTCGATTTCCAAGCCATTAACGTACAAGAAGCACGCGCTCGCGGTATCGAGTTCAGCTACCGCTGGGCACCGAAGAACTGGCAGGTGAACGCGCAATACACCTTGCAAGACGCCGAAAACCAAATCACCGATACCGATCTGCTGCGCCGCCCCGATCATAAAGCCAGCATCACGGTAGAGCGCCGCTTAGGCATTGGCCACTGGATTGGCACCGAGCTGATCTACGTGGGCGACCGCGATGACTTCGGTGGTGTTGAGTTGAGCGATTACGCTTTGTTGAATCTGCGTGGCCGTCTGCAAATCAGCAATGAATGGCGCTTAGAGGCACGCGTCGAAAACCTGATGGGCGATGCCTACGAGCCGGCCTTTGGTTTCAACGGCCAAGGTCGCTCTGTGTTTATGAACATCAGCTGGCAGCATCAGTAAGCTTGTAAACGCTTTCGCATCAATGACGGTGGTTTGGCACGAACCATCGCCCCGCCCTCGCCACTGCGCGGGGGCAGGACTCCATAATCAAGCACGCCATCCCCCGCTCTGCTTCACCATTTTTGTGGTGAAATACCCTTAAATACCACCATCGCCTTGGGTTGCCATGCTCAACACCTACGCGTTGCCGCGCTGGCTTCAGCGTCGTCATTTCTGGATACTCATCGCCATCACCATTGCCTTCATGGTGAGCGCTTGCCAGCGCACCAATCAACAACATCAGGCACGTTTTGCTGTTTTTGGAACCCTGGTAGATGTGACGATTCGTGATGTGGAAGCGGCCCAAGCCGACGCCGCCTTCAGAGTGCTTCAAGCCTTGTTCCAAGCGCTGCATCAAGAATGGCACCCTTGGGAAGACGGTGCCTTGATGCAGTTAAATCAAGCCATTGCCACCGGCCAAAGCCATCGCCCACCCCAGCGCTTGCTCGCACTGATCGAACAAGCGCTACAAGCCGAGAGCGATAGCTGTGGTTTATTCAATGCCGCCAGCGGTGGTTTGGTAAATTTATGGGGTTTCCATACTTCTGATTACCCCATTTTAGGCCCGCCTCCTGATTCTGTATCCATTCAACATTGGCTGGCCGCTGAGGTGAAAGGGCATGATCTGCGCATCGAGAAACTTAGTGACCAGTCCAATGGCAGCTTTGTCCAAGTCAGCCATCCGCAAGCCCAAGCGCGCTTCGATTTAAGCGGTATCGCCAAGGGCGCAGCCGTAGCTTTAGCCATGGATCACTTGCACGCCATGGGCATTGACCAAGCGTTAATTAATGCGGGCGGTGATGTACTAGCCAGCACGGGTGATCATCAGGCCACCTGGCGCGTGGCCATTCAACATCCTTTTGCTGAGCACCAAAAAGTGCTGGCCAGTGTAGAGATTCAAGAACAAGAAGCGGTGTTTACTTCAGGCAACTATGCGCGCTTTCGGCAAGATCAAGAACAACGCTATGCGCACATTCTCGATCCGCGTAGCGGTTATCCGGTGGAGGAAGTGGCTGCCGCAACCGTCATTCACCCAAATGCAGCTACAGCCGATGCCGCCGCCACAGCCTTAATGGTAACGAGGGCAAGCGAACCCTGGACCGCCATTGCCCAACGCATGCAGATACAACACGCGCTGATCATTCGCCGCAACGGGCGTATTGAAATGACACCGGCCATGGCCGCACGTTTGGATCTCCGTGAAGATCCTATGGATGCATTGGAGATCATTGAAGTGGCACCCGGCCCATTGAACCCAAACCAAGCCGATTGTGCGCTGTTCGCGCCTTAGATAAGCCGGGCCAAACGGGTGCTTATGTTTCTTTGGCTTGTTGCTGAAACAACGCCAAGTGCGCACCTGCCGGATCACGAATAATGGCGTAGTCGCCGCCCTGGGTATGGCGCGGTCCTACCAAGACTTCGCCACCACCGGCGTTGCAAGCTTCGATGCTGGCGCTTAAATCGGCCACTAACACATACACCAACCACACCGGCGGTAGTTTTTCGTTAACGCCACGGGCGTGGCAAATACCCGAACAAGACACGCCATCGGTGGGCGAAACCATAACGAAATCGTCGTACTCGCCCATGGAAACCGCTTGTTTTTGCCAACCCACCACATTGGCGTAAAACTCCGCTAGATCGTCGGCATTGGGCGCGGTGAGGTCCATCCAGGCCATGGTACCTAATGCTGGCGGCGGTAATTCTTCACTCATGCTTTTCCCCACCTCGGGCTTGTCTGCTAGGAGCTGGTTCGAAAACAACGAAGCCAGCCGGTCCGATATTGATTATTGTCTACGGAATAAAAAGCGTCATCAATCGCTATGCAGCGACATTTACCGCTGACAACAATTCCGCATCAGCGCCGAATGCCCAATGCAGAGCTGTGCTTATTTCTTCACTTACGCAAGATAGTTTAATAGCGTCGTCAAGATTTGCCCCATGCCAATGGGCCTATGCTCATCACTTAAGCGGCGTATACAGTGGTTTCAATAACAACTTGAGCTGGGCCTGGGCAGATCCCAGGCCGCGCGGAACAAACGCTGTGTTGACTCAAGATTTATTCAAAGCTATCGGCAAAAACAAAGGTTTCGTCATCCAAAATATCCACATCGATCCGACCATGCCGGCCGACTCGGGCAAAGCCACTATTGAGCGATAAGGTCACCGAGAAGCGTTCAATACCTTCAGCCAGGTTATCGTTGTTAATCGGTATGGTGATGGTTTTGTCGCTGGTATCGCCATCGGCAAAGGTAACCACACTTAAACCTGCCGTGTAATCGGTGGCATCAGCCGTGCCTGCGACGGTTTGCCAAACAAACGCCGCTGCCCCTTCGCTGCCACCACTGCGCGAAACCGTGAGCTGCAGCGGGCCTTCGTTTTCTAAAATATTGATTTGCGCCCGGGTAAAGCTCACCTCACCCCCCATGGGTCTGCGCGTTGCCGCCAGTGCGTTAACATCAGCTGCCACCCAGCTTGAGTGCTGCTGGCGTACACCATAGTTCAAAACGAACGCACCGCTATTGGGATTGTGCTCGATGATATCGTCGTCGTGGTAAAGCTGACCGTCGATGCGTACATCGGCATCAAAGCTCATCAGTATTTGGCCGGTATCTAAAACGTGTAAACCATCCAGGTTTACTCCTGGGCCGATGATTTCTGAATCAAAAAACAGATCAAAATTCGCGCCATCGTAGCGCACCACATCGCCCGGTAAATAGATATTGCCGCCGATTTCAAAAGGATTACTGAACGACAATAAAATATCGTCGGTAGCCGGGTCGTAACTTACGGCATCGGTATTGACTGAGTCCGGCAAACCCGCGGCGCTGGCATCGAAAAACATCGTAACGCCGTTGAAATCCACATAAAACACATCGCCCGGCTGAATGAGCTGGCCATCAAACTCCACCGCCACATCCAGTGAATAAACCGCATTCGCCATGGGGCCATGGTAATAAGCATCGATCTCATGATTATTACCGGGCATTTGCACCATTTCGCCGCTAACGTTGGTGCCGGTATTACTGTCGGGGAAGACTAAAAATAATGTGGTGTCGCTGCCCACAAAAGCAGTGGTATCGTTATCGCGCACTAAGGCACCCACATCGCTAAAGATGCGGATTTCCTCCAGCTCTGTTTGCGCCAAGGCCGAATCGACCCCTACGCTACACTGAATGGCTAACACCAAGGCAAGTGCTCGTAATGGCATGTTCATAAGCCACTCCTCAGCACGCCACGCCGTCGCAGATATTCGGGCCCATTTGGACACAGTTCAGCGCGCTACCGTTGGCTTGATACACATTATTGGCACACACACCGCCCAACTGGCCTTCAGTACGATTACCCGTGATATGGCTGTCTTTGACGAAGGTATTACCGATAAAAATCAAGATCCCTTGGCCACCGACACGGTTCACCAGCACATCGCTAATTAAGCCACTGGGCGACACAATGCCAGCACCGCCGCATTCGCTAACGGTTAAATCGTGGAAGTGGTTAACCGTGTGGTCCAAAGTGGACGATAAACACACATTACCCATATTACGAATATTGCCGTTATACACCCGCACGCGATCGTTATTGACATCCACACCAATACCGTTGCCGGTGTTGGAACAGCCGGTAACCGGCGTGTTAGCACAAGTGGTTACTCCGCTAATGGTGAAGCCATTGAGATTCAACGACACATCACTGGCCGAGATCTCAATCAAGGTGGTATCGGCGTTGGTGGTGCTTAAATTACTCGTAAGAATGTAGCTACCGCTTTGCGAAATAGTTACCGGCGCACCAGCGCTATCGCCGGGCATGCAGCCAAAATTAATACACGCACTACTAATTTCAATCACGCCATCGACGGCACTGGCATTAAAGCTAGACAACAAGCCAGCACAGGCCATGAGTACGGGAACAAAGCGTTTCATCAACAACCCCCAGGTTTTTCGTTTAGTGCTTAAAAACAATGCACACAGGCCCATACCAATAGGCCCATGGCATGTTCAGCCTTTCAAACCACAACCCAATCACTGGGTGCGAGCAAGCAATAAGGCAGCCGCATCGAAAGACTGTTTATCCAGTACACGTAAAAACAATGGGGAATGCGACAGCTATAGCGCACATTCGCAATGGCTAAAGCATGCAATAGGGAAAGCTAAAACCAACTTGTCGGCACAATGGCCGAAGGTAAAGTCGTAGAGGTATTTTTTGGAGAGATGAAGGTGAAACACTCAGCCCCCAGAGCGGGAGCCGAGTTGAAGATCAAACAGCGATTACATCATGCCCGTTTCTAGGCGTGCGGCCTCGCTCATCATTTCGAAATTCCACGGTGGGTCAAATACCAAGTTCACCGTGACATTAACGATGGAAGGAATCATATCGACTTTGGCTTGGACATCGGCGGCTAGGACATCGCCCATGCCACAGCCCGGCGCGGTCAGCGTCATATCCACTTCTACAATACGCTCGCCTGCATCGTTGTGTTTGAGCTCGCAGCGGTAGATCAAGCCCAACTGCACCACATCGACAGGAATCTCGGGATCGTAGCAGGTGCCCAATTGCTCCCAGATGAGTTTTTCTACATCTTCATCGGTGGCGTTTTCAGGCAAAACCGGCGTGGGTAGCGGTTCGCGCCCGATGGCATCGGCGTCTTCACCGGCCAGGCGGAACAAATTACCTTCGATATAAATGGTGAAGCTACCGCCCAAAGATTGGGTTAAATAGCCTACCGTTCCCACCGGAATGGTTACTACATCACCGGCAGGAATCATAATTACTTCGGCGTCTCGGTCGAAACGCACGGGCTGGCCACCATAGCCATGCATCGTTGCTTACTCCGTTCGCCACCTTCAATGAAGTGGCTTTGTGATGGCGAACCGGCAATGATAGCACTTTGCTGGCGAGGCTTATACGCTTTATCAGCAACGGCCTGCTGGCAGTAGATACCGCCAGCTCCATCCTTAGCGCATTGGTTTCAATGCGGTTCGTTTAAATATTTTTTTGCAGGTAGTTTTCGATACCCACCGCTTTAATCAAGCTTAATTGGGTTTCCAGCCAATCCACATGTTCTTCTTCAGAAGACAAAATGTCGTCGAATAAATCGCGGCTCACGTAATCTTTAATAGACTCACAGTAAGCAATCGCTTCGCGCAACAGCGGAATGGCTTGGTTTTCCAAACGCAGATCGCATTCCAGCATTTCTTGGGTGTGTTCACCGATAAACAGTTTGCCCATGTCTTGTAGATTGGGCAGACCTTCTAAGAACAAAATGCGCTCGATGATGGCATCGGCGTGCTTCATTTCGTCGATAGACTCGTGATACTCGTGATCGGCCAGCACTTTAAAGCCCCAATCTTTGTACATACGCGAATGCAAAAAGTATTGGTTAATGGCGGTGAGCTCGTTGCGCAGTGCCTGATTTAAGTACTCGATGACCTTTGAATCGCCTTTCATGGTTGTGCTCCACTGAAATCATACCAAAACGGTACTCTAGCGGATTAAAAAAAATAATGACGAAATAGGAACGATTGTGATTTGCCTTATAAATCACTGCACTTAGAGCAGAATCTCAACATAAACACAAGTATTAACTGCTAATACATAACAATTAACTAAGGCGATTTTCAGCGCTGAATGAAGTCGCTTTCAGACAACAAACCATGATGATTTTAAGAAAAGATTGAAGCCAGATAGGGAAGCTGTGGGAATGGATCGGAGAAGAGGCTAAAGAAAGAATAAAGCGGTGGGGCCATCATCCGAAGCAGCAGCCGAGCGTGCAGCCGCCGTGATCATACGTCTCAGATACCGGCCAGGTTAGCCAGCGGCAGAGAAGGAAAGGGTGAACGTTCGGCTTGGCGTTGGGCAGCGTTATCTTGCAGCATCTCGCGTACCGTGGGTACACAACGACCGCATTGGGTGCCGCAACCGGTGCGACGACTAAGCTGTTTGACGTTCTTAGCGCCGTCAGCCATGGCCGCTTCCAACTCGCGATCCGAAACTCTTTTACAGACACAAACTATCATGGGAATAACAATAGACGATAATGAGAACGATTGTCAATACCATTCAAATTCGTTATGAGCACTCCCACTAATATCTCTAGCCACGGCAATGTATGGCATTTTTTCTGCTGCTATTCCTGAGCAGACAGCACAGAAACACTTTTCACCATGGCCACCACGTCCTGGCCTTCGCGTAGCTGCAACTGGCGCGCAGCACGATGGCTAACCAAGGCCCACAGGGTTTGCCCGCCCACATCCAGGCCCACCAGTTGATCTTGCTGCTGCGGTTTTAGCTCGCTAATACGCGCTGGCCATTGATTCAAGATACTCAGGTTTGGGTTCGGCTGTAGCGCCAAGCTAACCTGCCGGGCTTGGACCAACAAGCGCAAATGCGCCCCCAACTCGGCCTGCAAACCGGGCACCCAGGCCAAGCCTGCTGGCGTTTCCACACCGGTGAGCTGGTCGTTTTGATCCCATTCACGCACACGCCCCGGCAACACGCTGTAGGGTGTGCTGGATTGGCCCGATAAGCGCGACAGCATGGAAAATACCGGGCCGCGCGCTAACACTTGGCCACGATCCATTTGCAGTACCCAGTCGGCCAAGCGCGCCACCTCTTCCAATTGATGGGTGACCAAAATCATCGGAATATCCAATTCCCGATGCAAACGCTCTAAAAACGGCATGATGTGTTGGCGTCGCGCCAAATCCACACCGCTTAAAGGCTCGTCTAACAGCAATAAACGGGGCTGACTCAACAAGGCTCTCCCCATGGCGACTCGCTGCTGCTCACCACCCGATAAGGCATGAGTGCGGCGTTTTAATAAGGCCGCAAGATCCAACCAGTGAATCACATCGTCTAAGCTGATCTTAGCCGACGCCGCACTGCCACCCCGGCGCTTCAGGCCATACTGTAAATTGCCTAATACATTGAGATGGGGAAATAAATGCGCTTGCTGGAAGACCAAACCCAGTGGGCGTTGCTGTGGCTTCAAGCACAATGATTGGGCATCGTTGTGCCAGTATTCTTCGCCTAAGCGAAAATAACCCCGCGCCTGGGGCTCCAAACCAGCGATGGCTCGCAGCAAAGAGCTCTTACCACAACCCGATGGTCCAAATAAGGCGGTAATTCCGCTGGCGGAGAATTGCTCTTCGACCTGTAGCTGGAAATCGGAGCGCGGCAGCTGAAAAGAAAAAGCAATCGCCCCTGGATTCACGCCCAGCGCTTGGCTAGCGGCCTCGGCATAAGCTGTGGATAACGTTGGGGATATCTCTGTGGATGAAGTACTGGGAAAAGCTGTGGATAACTCTGTGGGCAACATGCCTTTCGGTTCATTCATTACACCTGCTCCCTGCGGCCACCACGATTCAACCAATACACCGGCACCAGCAACATAAACGAGATGACTAGCAATACCAACGACAGCTGATGCGCCTGACCATAGGCCAGGGTTTCGACATGATCGTAAATGGCAATAGAGACCACCCGGGTTTCGCCGGGAATATTCCCGCCCACCATCAACACGACCCCAAACTCACCCATGGTATGAGCAAAGCCCAGCACACAGGCGGTGATCACGCCCCGATAGGCCATGGGTAAAGCCACAGTGAAAAAACGGTCGAGAACCCCGGCACCTAAAGTGGCTGCCACGGCCATGGGTTCTTGACCCATAGCGGCAAAACTATCGCGCAGCGGTTGCACCACAAAGGGCAGCGAATACAAACAAGAGGCCAACACCAAACCGGTGAAGCTAAACGTTAAACTGCTACCGGTCAGCGTTAACCACTGCTGCCCTAACCAACCTGAAGGGCCGAGCATAATCAGCAAGTAAAAACCCAGCACCGTAGGCGGCAGCACTAAAGGCAAAGCCACCACCGCATCGATCCAAATTGTCCAGCGCCGCTGACCAAAGGCCAACCACCACGACAACGGCAAAGCCAGCAGCAGCAAGCACACGGTGGTGACTCCGGCCAGGCGAACACTGAGCCACAAAGGCCCCCAATCCGCGGCCAGCCCTTCATCCAACATGAGTCTTTTCCTTAATGGTTATTGAGCTCAAAAATTTTATTGGGCCCGGTATCCGGCTTGTTGAATGCGCAGAGCCACCGCAGGTGACTGCATCCAATCGACAAACTGCACCACCTCGGGTTTATCAATAGCAGGGTTCAACACCACGGCATCTTGGCGTAACTCGGCGTAATCATCGGCCGCAGGCTGCCAGGCACAGCCTTTGTTTTGCTGCTTCAGCCATTGGGAACGAGCCACCCAGGCGGCAATTGCGGCACCTGAGTCGGCAAAGAGATAGGTTTGGGCGATGTTTTCACCCAGAATCAACCGTTTTTCTAAAGGCTTTTGCAGCTGCATGGCCTGCATCACCGACTGCGCCGCCGTGCCATAGGGCGCAGTGCGCGGATTCGCCATGGCCACCTTGCCTTGATGTTGCGCCGTGCTTTGCTCCAAAAACCATTGCAGACATTGCTCGGAGGCAAGTTGTTGGCCGGGCACCCATAGCACTAGCTCACCCAGGGCGTAGGTCCACTGGGTAGCGCCATCGGCCAAGCCTTCTTCAATTAATAACTGGGGCCGTTGTTGGTCGGCCGCCATGAAGATATCCACCGGCAGGCCATTACGAATCTGAGCGTACAACTTACCGGTAGAAGCCGCACTAATACGCACCTCAATACCGGTTTCCTGAGTAAATTGCTGCCCCAAACTGCGCGCCACATCAAGAAAATTCGACGCCACCGCCAAACGCACCTGGCCATTGGCCCAGCTATTACTGGCCCACAGCGCTACCGCTAATATCAAGCACTTCACATACACACGCATCGCCAAACCGTCCTTATATTCCCTAACACGGTGGAGCTTAGATTATAGAGGAGAGCTGTCCATTGCAGCGACAAGATTTCATTCTGCAGACCGAAGCATCAGCCTGTCGCTCAGCACTAAGCTGGAAGCACAAAGAGAAAAAAGCTACAGAAGGAATGACTACGATGAAATATTTGCTTGTTTGCTTACTACTGATATGCAGCGCTGTCGATGCAAAAGAAAAGCCTTATATGATTAAACTCGTAGAGTCCGCGTGTTACGGCTCATGCCCTGGATACGAAATTGTTTTATTCGAAGATGGTGTGTTTCTTTTTAATGGCTTTGCATACACCGAGGCCAAAGGTTTATACCGCGATGATTTAGGGCCAGACAAGTTTACCGAAATCGAAAATCTGCTTTACGACTATGGATACTTCAACTTTGTAGACGACTACGGAGTAAAAAACCACCAAATATGTAGTGCACGATGGACCGATGATAGCCAAGCAAGAATTACTGTATACACGGCCTCACAAAGTAAAGCCGTTAAGTATTACCGGGGCTGTAGAGGCTTCAAAGACGAGTCGATGCTTATAGCGCTTATAGATGTTATAAAACATCGTTTATCCGTCAACGAATACATCAATAGCAAACTAACAGGACACAAAAACCTTTCTGCAGAAGAAAGTGTTTTTGTTCTCCCATAAAAAAAACCGCCGCACCTTCAATAGAAAGCGCGGCGGTTTATAGCATCGACTCAATGCATCAAAGCCAATCGGTATGA
>JAKSCJ010000396.1 GCA_022360675.1 Lysobacterales bacterium | reverse complement strand
CTAGATACTTTGCCTTAGGCGCTTTGCCGCACTTCCCCCGGTGTTTTACCGACAACACTACGGAACGCCTTGCGAAAGGCAACTTCTGACTGATACCCGCAAGCCTCGGCCACCGCACTTACCGATAAATCACCTTGGGTGAGTAAATCCACCGCCTGCTGCATACGCCATGCGGTGAGGTAACGCATGGGGCTCTCGCCCACTAAATCACGAAAACGCTCAGCAAATGAGGAGCGACTCATACCAACTTTTCGGGCCAGCTGCTCCAAACTCCAGGGTGCCGAGGGGTCGTAGTGAATCAGGTTTAAGGCCTGTCCTACTTTAGGGTCGTTTAACGCAGCCAATAAACCGGCGGTTTGGCCACGGCGCATTTCCGAACGTAATACATGCACGAATAATACGTAGGCCAGTTTATCGATCACCTCTTTATTGCCAGGTTGTTCCACCGATAACTCATGAATGATCAATTGCAATAAACGCTGGGTGTCACCCAATTCCATGGACGAGGCCAAGTCAATCACAACCACCGGACTCAAACCATCTAACAAAGGCCACATGGCACGACTTTGAAACTCAAAATAGCCGCATAACATCTGGGTTGCTGGCCCTTCTTGGTCGGGCTCGGGCTGGTTGATCACGATATCTTCGGTGATCTCAGGGCCACTGCTCACAATATGCGGACTATCGTGGGGAAACAGCACAAAATCGCCCGCATTTAATAGCTGCGGTGCTCGTCCTTCCACATGCAACCAGCAATTGCCACGCTGAATTAAATGAAAGCTGGCCATGCGCTTACCCGAAGTATCCACCGCCCAATGGCCGCAATAAGCCACATGGGCCAGGATCTCAGCGCGTAGCTGTAATCGTTGTAGTATTCGACTTAACGCATCCACTAATAGATTCCCTCTCTGGACGAATGGGCATAAATAGTGAACGAAAAGACATAGATCGTACAAGGGGGCGGCGTTACGATATGCAACATGGAAGGCCAGCACAGATCACTAAGGGGCTCTGACCCATGGAATGGTCCGAGGACTGTACTGGCAGATGGAACAGCATAATCGGTACTTGGTGTTTGAGGATTGCTCAATACATTGGGCATCAACCAGGCCTTTTAACACACACCGATTAGGAAACAGGCGTACAGGAGTCGCCTGGGTTTTTGGAAGCTAACGCAACGCACACGATGACCAGCGTAGTGCGGCAATAGAATCCAAACTCTGCTTTCGATATCGCCACGACAGGAGTTGTGGCACATGCCCAAGGATGGGCACCCGGGGGAAAGCCAAATGGATTGGCGCCATACGGAAATGGTCCCACATGGAGATAGGGCAAATGGATCGCCTTATCTGGGAATTAAAGCGCACAGCGTTATTACGGATTGATAACAACGTCGCTCCCCCATAGGGGGAACAACAGAACAGGATGCCTGTTGTTCCCTCTTAGACTTTTTCTTTCCACTGAGGAAGCGGTCATCACTACAATTCGCCCAGGCATGCACTCCCGTTTTGCTTGTGTTTAATTGCAGTTATTACCGAGATGCAGGACGCATCACTGACTTTCGGATCGGCTATCTTAAGGTTTTGGAGCTATTCATTTTGCGCCATCTGCACCCTCCTGGACCTCTGCGTTAAGCCTCAAAGTCATTGGCAAACCACTGTCACTCCAAGCAGTTCCGCCGATGAATTTGTAGGATTATCATCCAGCTAGGGAAACGCGCAAAGCACTGGGCCGCTCGCTGCGGCCCCGCTTTTTTTCTTCAACCCACGCTTTTATCTCACCTGCCCTTCAACACAGCACTTTTTCAGTCCAGCTTATATTTAAAGCGCTGCCCGCATGCGCCTACCCAAAATCCCTAAATACAGATCGATGGTAAAGAAGCATTGAGGTATAGCTGCGCACTTTAAGAATAAAAATGGCACGCAAAGAAAAGGCGATCAGAAGCGATCGCCTAACAGAGGGGACTACCAACGGTTGGAGAACGCCGATAGTGATACGACTCATTTATAGGAACCGCAAGGACCGGCCTTTCTTTCGCCAAAGTTAGATTTTTTCATGGGAAAAGCGGCATTAGATAAACGTTAGATAAACGGATTTCAGTTACCGTTGTTCATTGGTACCTATAGATAAAGGCTTTGCATAAAGAGATTTTGGTGAAGACGATGGCTTTACTTTCTTTAGTGCCTTAGCCATTCCACTTCAACAAATATACCTGGGCGCCACCGATTCGCTTTTCGCGCAGGATTTCAAAGGTGCCTGGCCAGCGCACATCGAAATCGCCATTGGCTTCAATATAGACCAAGCCTCCAGGTTTTAATCGAATACAGGCTTCGTGCTTTGTTTGATTCTCTGCGGCGGCTTGTGTTTCTTCATCGAGCAGAACATTGGTATCGCTTTGCGTTCTGACCTGAGCTTGCGAAGAATAATGCGCTAAGCGTTCCAACACCATCGACTGCCATTGACTGGCCCAAGGCGGGTCAACAAAAATCATATCGTATGCACGCCTTAAATCAGGCGGGCAACGGCCACTCAAACAAGCCAGGGCGTCCTTAGCAAAAACGCTCACTTGGTGCGCTGCTAAGCGCTCTACGTTTTGCTGCAAACAGCGCACAGCTTGGCGATCTTGCTCGACCATGGCCACGAATCCTGCGCCACGTGAAGCCGCCTCGAAGCCCAAAGCACCGCTACCCGCAAAAAGATCCAGGCAATGGGCTCCCGGCAGATAGGGCTGCAACCAATTAAACAAGGTCTCGCGTGTGCGATCTCCGCTGGGGCGTAAACCCTCAGCGCTTACCACCTCGAGTTGACGGCCACGCCATTGGCCAGCAATCAGGCGCACTTTGCCGGTGCCACCGTGGTGCCCGCTGCGGGTTTTCTTTACCTGCTTAGGCACTGCTGATTTCGCTTTTCACTAAACTCATTTTGGGCCTCATCAATCCACACGAACTTACGCACTAGCCACACCGATCACCACTTGCTGGGATTGATTAGCACGGCTAAGACCTTACATAGGCTATCATTCAAAACTCGATGTGCACGGCCAAAGCCAGCACCACCGATGGTGACAGCAGCGGCCTTTCGCTATGCCGCTTGCTTGCTGCACTGACAACGCCGCTGCCTTCATAACGATTGAGAAGAGAACGCCATGTTTCGCATTTTTCGCAAACGCAAAGATAAAAAACTGGAAGCCGAAGAGGTCGCCAGCCGTCCCGGACAAGAACAAGCGTTTCAAGAATCGTTAGAGCGAGCACGCCGCCAGCTGGGCGAGCAACTCTTGCAATTGGTGCAAAGTGCCGACAGCGTCGATGAAGATCTCATCGAAGAGCTAGAAGCAGTGCTTATCGGTGCCGATTTAGGCATTAATGTGAGCGAACGCATTTTAAACGCCGTACAGCAAGCAGTAAAAGACGGCCGAATCCACGAGCCTTCGGCTTTGTTACCCGCCGTGCAGGCCGAGCTGTTCGACATCATCGAGCCGTGCGAACAATATTTAATTCCCGATACCAGCCGCAAGCCTTTTGTCATCTTGATGGTGGGTGTTAACGGTGCTGGCAAAACCACGACCATCGCCAAAATGGCCCAACGCTATCAGGAAGAGGGGTTGCAAGTGATGGTAGCAGCAGGCGATACCTTCCGTGCCGCCGCCGTCGAACAACTACAAACCTGGGGCAAGCGCCTCAACGTGCCTGTGATTGCCCAACAAACCGGTGCTGATCCTGCTGCGGTCGCTTTTGATGCCTTACAGTCGGCCAAGTCTAAAGAGTGTGATGTGCTCATCGTAGATACCGCCGGGCGTTTACACACCCAAGATAACCTTATGGAAGAGCTGAAAAAAGTTCGCCGCGTGCTTACACGTATCGACGAACAAGCACCCCATGAAGTGATGTTAGTGGTGGATGCAGGCACAGGCCAAAACGCACTGCACCAAGCGCGCGACTTTAACCAGGCCGTGCAGTTAAGTGGTATCACCGTTTCCAAACTCGATGGCACCGCCCGTGGTGGTGTTTTATTCGCCATCGCCGAAGAATTAAATATTCCCATTCGTTTCATTGGCTTAGGTGAGCGAGCGGCCGATTTACGCCCCTTCGATGCGGCAGCCTTTATTCACGCCATCTTGCCCACCGATCAGCGTTAATGCAGCCACGCCTTTTGTGAATGCGGTAACACCTGTGAGTACGACCAACACCCTTCCGTCCGCCAGCTTTGCCACACGCTTGCTGGCGTGGTGGGATCAACACGGACGTCACGATCTACCTTGGCAAGTGGGACGTAACCCTTATCGGGTATGGCTGTCTGAGGTGATGCTTCAGCAAACCCAGGTCACTACGGTCATTCCGTATTTTTTACGCTTTCTCGAACAGTTCCCAACGCTGGAACAGCTCGCCCATGCCTGCGAGGATGAAGTATTAGCGCAGTGGTCGGGCTTAGGTTATTACTCGCGCGGACGCAATCTGCATAAAACCGCCCAGCGGCTTATGGCGGAATATCAAGGCCAGTTACCCGACGACCCTGAGTTATTGAATCAGCTCCCCGGCATCGGCGAATCCACCGCAAACGCCATTGTCTCGCAAGCGTTTGATCGGGTATTACCCATTCTCGACGGTAACGTGAAGCGCGTCATGGCCAGGCACGCCGCCATCGCCGGTTGGAGCGGGCAAAGCCGAGTTCAAAAACAGCTGTGGCAAGCCGCCACAGAACGTTTGCCCGACCAGCGCGGCGCCGATTACACCCAAGCCATCATGGATCTGGGCGCAACCGTCTGTAAATCGCGCCAGCCACAGTGCCAACACTGCCCAGTACAACAAGACTGCAGCGCTCGATTAAGTGATCGAGTCGGTGAGTTTCCCGGCCGCAAGCCTAAAAAAGCGCTGCCGCAAAAAACAGGCGCGTTTTTACTGCTCACCAATGCACAGCAAGAACTGCTGTTACACAAGCGTCCCGGACAAGGTATTTGGGCCGGGCTCTGGTGCTTACCTCAGTGGGACGACGAACAAGCCCTACAAGGCGAGCTAGCCCCTTTTGAGTGGGCACAATCGCGCTACTCCTGGGCGCGTTTCGAGCATCGCTTTACCCATTACCAATTAAATGCCGAAGTTTGGCGTATCAGCTTAGACCAACATCCTCATCAACTCATTGGTGTTGGCGAGCATCAACAGCGTTGGTTAAGCGCACAAGCCTGCTTAGCGCTGGGTTTACCGCAGCCTATCCGTCGCTTACTCGAAGCATTTCACCAACAGCTGGCCTAATCCGTACAATACATAGCAAGAACCCTCAACCATATTCAGCAAGCGAGTTACCATGAGCGACACGGTTTTCTGTGCATTAATGCAAAAAGAAGGCGCCAAACTCAGCCGTTCCCCTTATCCTGGCGATCTGGGCCAACGCGTTCTAGAAAACATTTGCCAAGAGGCTTGGAAGCAATGGCTGCAACACCAGACTCGCCTCATCAACGAGAAACGCCTCTCACCCATTAATCCAGAGCACCGCAAATACCTGGAAGGCCAAATGGAAGCGTTTTTATTTGGTGGCGATGTAGACGCCGTTGAAGGCTATGTTCCCGAGAACCGCTAGACCCAGAATAAGCCTCAGAATAAGCTTTCGATCAGCGTAAAACTCGGGCTTTTCTTTCAGAAAGCAAACACGAAAACAAGCCACTCCAACAAAGTGACATAAATCCCAAAATAAGTGTTGACACAAAAGCCCGATTAGCGTTTAATAGCGTGCTTCGCGCAGGACGAAATGCAACACAGCTTTCAACGGTTTTGCTTCGTTATTCAAACAGCGCAAACCCTGGGGCCAGGTAGCTCAGTTGGTAGAGCAGGGGATTGAAAATCCCCGTGTCGGCGGTTCGATTCCGTCCCTGGCCACCATTTTCTCTTGCTGTTCAGCAATACTTCAAGTTTACATTTTCTAATATTTTTAGGTTTTCCTAGAAGCTTGCTGCGTGCTTGCGGTTTAAATAAATAGCACACGGGCACT
>JAKSCJ010000465.1 GCA_022360675.1 Lysobacterales bacterium | reverse complement strand
TTTTATTCGTGTGCCCTACGGCGATGCCGAAGCCGCCGCCGAGGCCTTAAAACAACACGACGATATCGTCGCGGTAATGCTGGAAACCATTCAGGGTGAAGGCGGCATCAGTGTTCCGCCGGAAGGTTATTTAAGCCAATTACGCACCTTATGTGACCAACACGAGGCCCTGTTGATTTTGGACGAAATCCAAAGCGGCGTGTGCCGCACCGGCTACTGGTATGCCTACCAACACGACAACATACTTCCCGATATCGTCACCAGTGCCAAAGCCTTAGGCAATGGCATTCCCATCGCCGCCTGTTTGGCCCGTGGTGTCGCCGCCGAAACCTTCGCCCCCGGTAATCATGGCTCCACCTACGGTGGTAATCCATTAGCCTGCCGCACCGCCTGCACCGTACTCGATATCATGGAACGCGACGGCATTAACCAAGCCACCCAAGAACGCGGCGCGTGGATGCAAGCAGCCTTCAGCCAAGCCCTAGCCGATATCCCCGGTGTGGTCAGCATTCGCGGACGCGGCCTTATGCTGGGTATCGAACTCGACCGCCCCGCCACCGCCATCCGTCAACTGGCACTAGACGAAGGTATCTTACTCAACGTCACCGCCAACAACGTTATCCGCATGTTGCCGCCTTTGATCATCGATCAACAACAAGCGCAGATGATTGTAGATGGTGTGGTGAAGGCGATTAGGAAGTTTTATAGCGAGGCTTAAGCGCTGTTTAAGTCGACCAAGTAGCCATGGGACTCATGGCTACTCCTGCGTACAGATTGAAGCCAACGGCGAGCACGCTTAGTGATCATCAAAAGTCTGCCAATTTTCATCGCGACAACTAGCGATTAAATCGCGCTCGTTAATACCAAAGGCATTCATAAACCGTTGCAAACTCATGTCAGCATCTTGCGCTATTCGTGGCTCAATATCACGATACGGAATCAACAAAAAGCAACGGTCTTCTATTTGGTATTCAACAATACGATGCAAGCACCAATACCAACCGTTCTCTTCAAAGAAGAGGTATAAATTAGTGCCTAAGCCCTCCACGCAAAGCTCAATATGCGCACCTAATTGCGCCGCTAGTTTTTCGATATTCAAATTAAATTCGGCAATATAATTAAATTTAGACTTTGGCCACCGCTGCCAATGAATCAACTCACACATCCATACTTTGTTCCGCCATACAGAAAGCACAACAGTTATCAAGAAAACCACAAACCACAAGTCGAATAACAAAAAAGAATACACCTCCAACTTCATCGTTATTTACTTTTGAGATACAGCCATACAAGCTGTTCTTTGTCTTTTAGTTTTTTATTTCCCTCTTGCTGTTTTGAGATTCTTCAAGTCACATTCGCTGCTTGACAGTCATTTTTTACATAGCGCTGGCGGTTATACTTTGCGCAAACCGTTCGTTCAAGTAAGTATTTATTTCAATCAACAACTTATAACAATTGTTAAAGAAAACACTTCAAAGACCGGTTTAGCGGGGCAAGATCAAAATAAGACCATTTAAAAGGGTCAGTTGATCAGTCAATTTCTTTCTTTGTTTTATGCAATTGCATCTAAATAAAGATATCCTGCGGTCAGTGCTTACCCAAAAGGGAAATCATCTCCATAGGTTTTCAAAATCATCATGGGGAAGATAGATACACCTTTGCGACTGGCATCAGGACGAAAACATGAGTCGAGGGAGACACATGACTAGCAAACAATCGTGGTTACAGGCCGTTTGTGGCGCTGTAGCATCCCCTATCACGTCAATGCCGTGGCGTACCGCCAGTATTCTTGCCATGGCCATTGCTTCTCAAAACGCGCAGGCCTTAACGGTCGTTATCGATAGCTTTAATGAAATTCAAGGACCACTGAACCGCACTGCTCCTGGCGACATCGGCGTTACTGCGGCAATTACTGCACTCACTACAGAGGCCATTGGCGGTGAGCGTGATATCGCGGCCACCTTAACCGCAGGTACACCCTTGAGTACGTTAAGCGTCTTTACGAATGGTACTGACTATAACCATGCCCAAGGAGCCACCGTGTTCGGTGCTTCCGAAATTGTCTGGGACGGCCCCGATGGCGACGGCATGAATACCGACCCCATCGGATTAGGCGGTATTGATCTTACCGGCGGCAATACCCAAGATGCCTTTTCACTTACCTTAAATTCGGCCGATCTGGGTTCAAACCTGATTCTTGAGGTCTACACCGATGGCGGTAATGCATCGAGCCAAGCTATCAGCCTGCCCGGTGCGGTGGTAGCGCCCACGGTACTCACCATTCCCTATGCCGGTTTCACACCTATGATGGGTGTTGGTGCCGATTTCACCAATGTGGGTGCCATCACTTTCCGCATCGATGGCACCGCTACCAATGCCTTAGACGTGGTGATCGACGTGCTCGAAACCACCACCACGTTAACGGTCGATAAAACCGCTAGCGATGCCAACGGCGGCAACTTAGAACCCGGCGATGTGGTGAATTATCAAGTGACCGTGAATAATCCGGTGGATATGGCGGGCGCTACTGCTGCCGGTGTGATTCTCAGCGATAATCTGCCCGGCACTTTAGATCTGGACTGCACACCGCCCAACGCGCCCACCACCAGCCAAGGTACGGTCACTTCTTGTACGCCCGGCCCAGGTGGTAGTTTTGTGATCAACATCGGCGATGTATTAGACGCCGGTGTAACCACAGTGGATTTTGTCGCCAGCGTGGTAAACCCACTGCCCGCAGGCACGGTGGAAGTGTGTAACCAGGCCTTTGTACAAAGCTTCTTGCTACAACCCAGCAACGATCCTGGTACTCCGGCCCCCGACGATGAAACCTGCCTACCCATCACCGGCACGCCGAACATTGATGTGCTGAAAACTGATGCGCTGGTAAACGATATTGGCCTCGACGGCATCGCCAACCCCGGCGACACCGTGGGTTACACCTTAACCGTTAACAACAGTGGCAACGTGGGTGTTGATCCGGTCATGGTTACCGATACCGTCGACGCCAACGCCATGTTGATCTGCACACCTGCACCAGTGCCCAGCCAAGGTAGTGTGGTGGCTTGTAACCCGGGTTTGGGTGGCGATTTCACCGTGGATTTAGGCGCCATCAACGGCGGCGGTGGCAGCGCCACCATTACTGCTGAAGTTCTGATTCCTTCGCCCTTCCCGCTGGGCGTGGTGGAAGTGTGTAACCAAGGCAGCGCGAACGGTATTCCAAGCGACGATCCCGATACACCCGCCAACGACGACACCACCTGTACGCCCGTCGTGGCCGCACCCAACATCGTTGCCGAAAAAGTCGATAGCTTCTTAGTCGATCCCGATAACGACAACATCGCTAATCCGGGCGATTCACTGCAATATGTGGTGAGTGTCAGCAATAACGGTAGCCAAGACGCACCCAGCGTCATCTTTACCGATACCGTCGATAGCAACAGCATTTTGGTGTGCACCCCCGCTCCGGTGGTAAGCCAAGGCAGTGTGACCGCCTGTAATCCGGGTGCTGGTGGCGATCTTAGTGTGGACCTTGGCGCCATTGCTGTAGGTGCCGCCCCCGCAACGGTTCAGTTCCAAGTCGATATTGTCGACCCACTGCCCATCGGCGTGACCCAGATCTGTAACCA
>JAKSCJ010000445.1 GCA_022360675.1 Lysobacterales bacterium | reverse complement strand
CCTAGACATTCACTAATAACAATCACTAGATTGAGAGGCTTGCTGTATGGTTAATCGACGCCATTTCACTCAACTGCTACTGGGCTCAACCGCCGCAGTGAGCAGTTCTTTACCCGCAGCGGGTATTCGTTCGGCACTCGAAGTGAGCACCGTAGTCGGTGGGTTTTGCGGTGCCATGCCTCATGCCGAAACCTTCGAACAGCTGTGCGGTTTAGCATTAACGGCACAAGGCAGCGATGGCCAACGCTTTCCCGTTCGTGTTTGCAGTGTCGAGCAAGCCAAACAGGGCGACCACTTCTTTGTACGCTTCCAGGCTATGAATCAAGAGCTGGCAAGCGAGCAAATCTACCAATTGCAGTATGGTCAGGAAACCTTTGCCCTGTTTATTAGCCCGGTGTATGGTCATCCTGAGTTAGGAGAAGCCATCATTAACACCAAAGTTTATGTCTAAACTCTTTATTGCCTATCAATCGAGTTCCAACCGCCTGCCTCAGGCGGTTGGCTTTCGTGCCATTACTGACCAAGACCTACCCTTCTTAAGCCAGCTCTACGCCAGCACCCGTGCCGATGAGATGAAAGCAGTGCCTTGGAGCGACGCTGAAAAGCAGCAGTTTCTCAGCATGCAGTTCGAGGCTCAACATCGCTATTATCAAGAACACTTTCAGCAAGCTCAGTTTTTGATCATCGAATATCAACAGCAAGCCATTGGTCGAGTGTATGTGGATCGCCGGGTCGACGAAATCCGCCTCATCGATATCGCATTGTGCCCTGAACAGCGTCAACAAGGCTTAGGGAGTGCCTTACTAAAAGACTTACTGCAAGAGGCCACAGCGTACAAGCTGCCCATACGCATACACGTGGAGCAATTTAACCCGGCACTGCGCCTGTATGAGCGTTTAGGCTTTACGCTCGTCGAAGATCAAGGGGTTTATCAGTTTATGGAATGGGTGCCATCTGATGATGGCTCAGTGGAGTCTTTAGCTGTTTAAAAGCCAAACTTTTAAACAGCTCGATCAACAAGGAAGGCGGCAGTGCGTGTTTAGTCTACTAGGTGAAAACCGCCTCGTAGCACATGCCTTCACCCTTTGGTCCAATGGGTACGAGAAAGATCTCCATTTGGCCTAAGGATGCGTGTTTTAAAGTATAAATTTGTTGTGGTAACGGCTGCTCTTGAGCAATAACGAACAAAACCGAGAAGGGATCACGCTCGGCATCACCATGACGAGTCATTTTCATCACCTCGGTCACAGTTGCCACATATTCATGCTGCTCATCACTGAGTTGCACGTCTTGATCAAGCAGCGCTTCAAAATTGCTTATCGATAACATTGTCCACCTAAACCTGAGTAATGTTGCTCGATTTTAAGGAAAAGCCGACCAGAAAAAAACAT
>JAKSCJ010000339.1 GCA_022360675.1 Lysobacterales bacterium | reverse complement strand
TTATTTCCTTTAATTTTTAGCCTAGAGATTCAATAGAAAGCTGGCTATATGGCTTTCTAAAACATCGTTTCAGGCAATCCTCGACTTAGCACTGCTATCGATTTTCTCAACTATAGACCTACTAAATGCAAGAGTGCCTATCAGTTATCAAGATCATCAAAATCCGTGCTGCATGCTTATCTTAACGGCAATCATATTTTTCGCTAGTACCCATTTACGCCATTTGCGGATCATGGCCATTTGCTCAAACAATCAAATACATACTTCCAACAATTTGTATGTAAGCCTACAGGCTGCCGTTGATACGCAAAACATCACACAGAGATTGCAGATACGTTTATAGGTAGTTCACCGTGACGTTGAACTCACCTTGATAAATACCGGGAGCTTGATTTGGGCCAATCTGCAATGCAGCACCAACAGCAAATGTGGTATCGCCATTTGGACCTAATGTCGGTGTGGCACCGGCATTGTGTTCAAAAGTGGTGAGCTGCATCGACGAGCCATTGCCATTATTTAGCTCAATGGTGTTATCAGCAGGTAAATCGATTGAGAAACGACCACCGGAAATGCCAGTAACCGTCCAACGAGAAGGAGTAACCGTGGTGGTGTCAACTACTTGCGCGTTATTCACGGTTAATGAACCTACAGCCCGAACACGTACTGTACCGGGCACACTGAATGGCAGGATTTGTCCGAAGTCCATCCCTACGTCATTTACCAATGTAATGGCACGCGCAACAATTTCTGCACGCACATCACTGCTCTCTGTTGCAGCATTGGCAATACCTACACTGCTTGCAAGCAGTAACGGTAAGATCAGCTTCGCTTTTCTGATCATTGAACTTTCCTTGCTTCGTGCACAATGCACGCAGATAAAATAGGAGAAGCGATCAGAGGAAGTAAAGAAACGTAATACGTAGACCCGACCCCTTTAATAGCCGGCTCATATAAGAAAGGCTTTTCTTGAAAGATTAAGCACTAAGCACAGTATTAATTTTTTTAATAACTTGACGCATGTAAGGCATCCAAATCATGCGCACAAAGCACCAAGCTAAAGGGTATACCAAAGCATTTCGGGCGCGGAAGTTATAGCGCCAATGGATGCTGGTTTCTTGGTGGCTTTGATTAAAACGGTAAATCCAATCGCCCTCAATGGAATGAACCAAAAATGCTAAAGGGCCAGATATCTTTTCGAGCTGGTAAGAAAAAAAGTGGGGTTTTTCGATCTTTAAAATGCGTTCTTGTAAGCGGCTTTGATCGCTCATAATAACCCAGCGACGATCGCCTGCTTGCTGCCAATCGCCTTCGATGGGTTCAGTTTTTTCCACCGCCGCGATCAAACCACGGCCGGTGAAAATAGAAGGTACGTCGATATGTACCAGTTGCTCAAAAGTCTGCTCTTGAGCACGCCTTACTTCAGTATGGACTTCTGCACAAATGATCATCGCTAACCCTCAGCATTACCATTAGGGTGCTTTTAAGATTAGCAGAGTCAATAGAGGAATGTCAGTTAATCCTACCAAACCACCCATTCTTTAATAAAACCGAATACCCAAATAAATGCAAAGACCAATTGGGTATAAAACAAGCTGAAACGAAGATTCACCATCATTTCTGAGGTTGATGCAATGTGCACACACGACTGCACAACCCGCGCCGCTAATAAGTACATGGCCAGGCCTTCAGTCACGTGAGTCATTTCAGTTACCAGCGCCAATATCAGCAATCCCCCAAAGATCGGGAAGTTTTCATAGCAGTTGGCGTGGGCACGACAAAGGCGTTCGAACTGAGGAGAGATATCCGCCCCCGAAGGGCTAAAGCTGTTGGAGCGACGCTCGCCCGATAAAGTTAGCCAAGCCCGCCAACTAGGAATGATAAAAACCAGTATCGCAGTCCAAGCGATATACCCCAATAAGGCCCACATGGTAACTTTCATGCCAATAATCCCTACGGTAAATGTTGCACAGAACATCATTACCTGGCATTGCTGTCAATACCAATGTGTACAAATCAAACACTTTATTCCATCTTAAAACTGTTGTTGAAAAATGCTGCTAATGAAAAGCTAATGCATAACACCTCAACAGCGCCAATCTCATTAATCGTGACGTTGGGTGCGGGCCTTAA
>JAKSCJ010000364.1 GCA_022360675.1 Lysobacterales bacterium | reverse complement strand
GGCATTAGAAGCGGTAAGCCAGCCACTTAAAGCGGCATCAGAGCCCAGTTGATAAATTTTGATTTGATGGAAATCGGTAGCCAATGCTTCGTCTAAAAAAGGATATTTAATATGGATAAAATCGCGCCCATCACGCAGCCATAATCCGGCAGGACCCGACAAGCTCACTTGTCCGGTAATTTTTTCTAAACGATAAGAACGCGCGCGAAGTTCAAACTCTGTAGCCCATTGCTCAGCGCCGTACATCACTACTGACAATAGAATGCTAACCGCCGCCATCACAGGAAACATCAGGCGTGCACGGGTGGCTCCCAAAGCTCGCCAAGCCACCAATTCACCAGCCGCAGCTAAGGCACCCACGGCCAACACCGCCCCCACTAAAGCAGCAAAAGGAAACACCTGATAAGCACGTCTAGGTGTGGTTAACACCAAATACCACAAGACATCCAGCACGCCATAGTTAGCGCCTAAGTATTTCAGCTCGCGTACGCCATCGAGCAAACCGTAAACGGCTACCAAGGCAAAGCTAACAATAAATAATGATCGGAATACACCACCGGCAACGGCGCGATCCATTCGAAGCAAACCGGGAATCATTAAAAGCGCCTCGCCATAACCGTAATTAAGCTACCTGCAATCAACACAAACAAGGCGTGTATCCAGTAATAAGACATCGCTTCCCATACGCCGTTGTCGACTCTAACCCGTGCCAGGTTAATGGCTTGTACATAGGTCACGTAAATCACAATGGATAACACCGCCCGCCAACCGCGGCCTTCCGCTTGGCCCCAGGCACCGCAAATTAGCGCAAACAAGCTCAAAGTAAATACCGCGATCGGTGAAGCCAAGCGCCAATTAAATTCAGCACCGGCACCATTTTCATTACTCACCACTAATTGAGTGATCGTGCGTTGCGATAATTCATCCCGGCGTTCTCTTTCTTGTTGTTGGGGAATTTGTAGCACGCCCCCGGCAAACTTAGCGTCACGAACCGCTAAACCCGCACTGGGAATTTCGATACGCTGGCCTTCTTGCAAACGAATAAAGCGTTCACCATCGGCCGTTTGTTGATATTCGCCCGAGCGAGCGGTAAGCACTTCGTCGCGGCCTTCTTTATGCACAGCAACGAATAAATCTTCCAGCACAAAGCCCTCATCTTTCACGGCTGCCACATAGGCCACACCATCGGTGCCCGGAATTTCGACAAAACGCCCGGCCTGCATTCCCCACAGTTGTGCAGAACGCGCGGCCTCTTGTTTCAGTAGTTCCAGTTGTTGCTGGCTCCACGGCTGCACATAGCCGGTAATGAACAACATCACCAGCGCAAATCCTGTACCCGTGAGCGTGACCGCGCTTAATAACTGCCGCATCGATAAACCGCTTGAGCGCATCACGACCCATTCACGATCCAATTGCGATTGTCCGATGCTGAGCACCAGACCTGCCGTTACCGCCAACGGCACGACGATCCCCATAGCCTCGGGCATGCTAAACAGCAACTGCCACCAGAAGAGTCCAGGGGGCAAACGCCCTGCAGCCACTTCCGAGGCCGCCTCGGCCAAAGTGAGTAATAGCAGCATGATGGTGAGCAACACCACAATCACTGCCGCGACCGCTAACCAGCGTCGCGTTAGATAAGCTAGCAATATGAGCATGGCAAAAGCCGTGAAAAACCGGTTTGTTGTCGATACTGATGCATTAGATACCCTAATCAGAAGTGGTTCACACCCAGCTGAACAATCCCGTCTTTATCGCCAGCGATGTAAAGATTTTGGGTGTAAGCCTCTGGCTGGGTACAATATTCGATCTTTTTGCGCGGTGACCAGCCAGTGGGCGGCGCCGCCACCATTTTGTGGAGGCAGTGCATATCTTATGAAATTTTTGCTGAACGCCAATGCCGCGGAACAAATTCCCAGCGAGTGTTTACTCGTCGGCATTCTTGAGGATGAAGCGCTAACCGGTACCGCCCAGCGGGTGGACGAGGCCAGCGACGGCCAATTAAGCCAATTACTGGACAGCGGCGATCTCAGCGCCAGCGCTAAAAGTACGCTGACCCTTCATCGCGTACCCGGCATTGCGGCACAACGTGTGGTTGTGGTTGGCTTCGGCAAACGCTCTGCCTTAAGCAGCACTCGCTTCCACGAGATCTGCATGGCCGCAGGTAAAGTTGCGCGTACGAATCCCGCGACTACCATTAGCAGTGCCTTACACGAAATGCCGGTTAGCGATGATAACGACACCGACGCATTACGTGTTGAATTAAGCCTGCTGGCTTTACATCACAGCGACTACATTTACGCCGCCACCAAGCCCAAAGCGGCCACGGCATCGCCCGCATTAGAAAGCGTGAGCATTCACGCAGACGCCAGCGACGAAGCCAATCTTGAGCGCCTCAGTGCCATTGCCGCCGGCGTTCTGCAAGCTCGTACCTTGGCAGATTTGCCGCCTAATATTTGTAACCCTTCGTATCTGGAAGCCGAAGCGCTCACCATGGCCGGTCAGCTGACCAATGTGAGCGCCCAGATTCTGCAAGAAGAGCAGTTACAAGATATGGGCATGAACGCCCTCTTGGCCGTTGGTCAAGGCAGCCTGCAAGGCACCCGTCTGATTGTGCTGAACTACCGTGGTGCTGGCGATGAAGCGCCTCATGTATTAGTTGGTAAAGGTGTCACTTTCGACAGCGGCGGTTTATCGCTGAAAACCCGTGAAGGCATGGAGCAAATGAAGTTCGATATGGGTGGCGCTGCCACCGTATTGGGTGCCTTTAACGCTTGTGCTCGCATGAAGTTACCGGTGAACTTGGTCGCCATTGTCGCTGCGGTTGAAAACATGCCCGATGGCAAGGCGTATCGCCCCGGTGATGTTCTCACTACCTACGAAGGCTTAACCGTTGAAGTG
>JAKSCJ010000205.1 GCA_022360675.1 Lysobacterales bacterium | reverse complement strand
TTTAACCAGGGCGATGCCGGTGGTACACCTACCGATGATCCCGATACCGCACCGCCCGGCGACACCACTTGTGTTCCCGCCGGTGCGACCCCCGTCATCAATGCCACCAAGGTGGATAGTTTCTTAGTCGATGCCAATAACGACAACGTGGCTAACCCCGGTGATACCTTGGAATATCTGGTGAGCGTCAGCAATACGGGTAATCAAGACGCGCCCAACATCAGCTTCAGCGATACGGTCGACAGCAACACCCTCTTGAGTTGTTCACCCATGCCGGTGGTGAGCCAAGGCACGGTCACCGCCTGTAACCCAGGTGCTGGCGGCGATTTCAGTGTTGACTTGGGCACCATTGCGGTGGGCGCGGCCGATGCCACGATTCAATTCCAAGTCACCATCGCCGATCCACTACCGGCAGGCTTGGTTGAGGTGTGTAATATCGGCGATGTCAGCGGCACCCCCACCGATGATCCCGACACCCCAACGGGTGGCGACACCACCTGTACTCCAGCGGCAGGTACTCCCATTCTTGAAGCCGAAAAAGCGGTATTGGAAGAAACCACCGATGGCACAGTGGATCCGGGCGAAGCCCTGACCTACACTGTTACCGTGATGAATAACGGCAACCAAGATGCCGACGGCGTGATCTTCACCGATACCGTCGATGCGGCCACCACACTCATTTGCCCGCCCACCATCAGCCAAGGCACTTTAGTGAGCTGTAACGACGGTATTGGTGGCGATCTGGAAGTGGACTTGGGCACGGTGGCCGTAGGCGATGTCATTACCATCGAATTCGATGTACTGGCCTTAGACCCACTACCCGCAGGCTCGATGATCTGTAACCAAGGCTTCGTCAACGGCATACCCACCGACGATCCGGTAGAACCCGGCATCGACGATCCCACCTGCTTAGCGTCCAGCTTACCGCCACCACCCTTAGCGGTACCGGTATTAAGCCCGGCGGGTGTTGCCATTATGTTGGCTTTAATAGCTTTATTCGGATGGCGTCGAGTGCGTCGTGAGTTTAGTCATTAAACGTCTATAAGCATAAAAACGAAATAAGCGAACAATAGGCTTTCTAAAAATAGACTTTCATAAACCGCCATTGATTATCGATGGCGGTTTTTTTTATCCATTACTCCGCGGGCCAGTATTCCACTGGCTATTCTTTCGCTGACCATTATGTTTTCTTAACCATTAACAGACGAGTGTATAGATATAGAGTTGTTAAAATATTCAGTTGCTTGAAGTAAGCATCATACAGCAATGTACTAACAGTGCTTTACACCGAAAATCTAAGCAAGAAAAAGTAGAGATCATTCGGCTCATAAATAAACCGCTTATCAGAAAAAGTGAACCGTAGAATACGGTCAGCACTTTGCAAAAACAGTTTTCACCATAAACTACGCCTACAGTTCATCAAGAACAACCAAAGATAAAACATAAGAAACGCGGGGCTAAGGATCATACTCATGAGAATAGGGATATTGATCATGGGTACAGTCGCGCTGCGTTTCTGTGCCAATCATTTACCTCTTTACCTCCTGCATGATTCATTCACATTCAAGTTGAGCTGTCACTAACGGCAGCACGTTTCTCACGAGCATAAACGAGCTTGTTAAAGCCAGCCATGGGTTGCGTCGTGCGCCCATGAAAAAGGCATTCAATATCATCGAAGAGGGAACCATGTACTTACGCAATCAAGCAGCAACCCTATCTGGGCTAAGAAAAATTGCTGCATCCAGTATCATTGGCACTGCTGTTTTTCTATGGACAACAGCAGCACACTCGCAAACAGAAGCGCTAAGCCCAATACAAACCGGCACCCGTTCCACACAGCTGGAAATCATCAACGATGGCCCCGATCCTAGTGAAGCAGGTGTGGGCTTTGTGGTTCGCACAAAGCTCAGCTTTGACCACAGCGTGCCGCCAACAGGCACCATCGAAGTAACTAGTCGCCCCGGAATCAATGGCGTACAAGCCAGTTGCACCATTTTTCTTCCTGAAGATCATTGTATTTTGGAACCCCTAGCTCAAGGCGAAATCATTCTTCTGAATGCAAGTTATTCGGGTGATATCAATTACGCAGCCAGCGACTCCGCTACAGAATCTCACAGCATTGCACCAAGCCTATTTCCTAAACGCGCCACGATTGGTGATGGAGGGCTGTTCAGTGGGGAATCAAGTAGTGGCGGTTTCAGTAGAGTCACCAGCATCTCAGCCGATGGCCGCTTTACTGCAACAATCGCTTTAGAGGTCGATGGCGATAATCAAACACAACCACAAGCGATTCTAATTTACGATCGCTTGACGAGCAGCACCGAGAACATTAGCGCCCCACTCTTAGCAGAACTGCCTGGATTCAGACCAGTATTTGCCGACATTAGTGATGATGGGCGCTATGTCGCGGCCGTATTTAGGCAACTCTCACAAAACCGACAGCTTGTGCGTCTTTTCGACCGACAAAGCGGAACGGTTATCGATCCACTCGATGGTGTTATACAAACAAGGAGCCTCTTTGCATCTGAAATTAGAATTTCAGGCAACGGAGAATGGGTAGTCACGCGTGATTTACCCCAGGTAATAGACGGGGAAGTGATCGAGCAACCACGCGGCGAGTCATTATTTTTATACCGCGTTGAAGACGGATCACTAACATCAATTCCAGACATTAATCCGGCTGATCCCACGCGTGTGATTAGTGACTTCGATATCAGTACCGATGGGCAAATGCTGGCCTTTGCGACCATAGCGAGCCCAATGGAGCCTATCAATGATTTTGAGCTCTATACCTATGAGTTAAACAACGCAGAAGTATCGGAGCCAGTCATCAGTTTTCAGTCTAGCGGTCTAGATGACCGTATCGCAGAACTCTCGTTATCTGGGAATAAAGCGTTCATATTCTTTGTATCAGAGAGCGACACGCTGGTTGCCAACGACAATAACGATAGCAATGATATTTTCCGCTTTAACCTTCAAAGCCAAGCGCTAGATATCGTATCGCTCAACGAACAAGGCCAACAGCTCAACAGGACGGTAGGAATAATACAAAGCAATAATGCGGGTAACACAATTACCTTTTTGACAGCGGCCACCAATCTTCCAGGAATTACTACAAACAACCCTCGTTTAATTGCACTATCTCGAAATTTGGAAACCAATAGCATACGCCCATTACAAGTCGACAGCGCCTTTGAATTTACAATCGGCTCTTCATCTTCTGTCTTAAGTAGCGATGACAATAGTATTGTCGCGCTGACGAGCGAAGCGAATATCACAGGTATTGGTCAACCGGGTGGGCGATCCACCTATCTTATTGATTTTAATGAGCAGCGCATCGACCACATCACACCTTTCACATTAGGCCAACAAGCCAACGCCGAGCCTTCTCAAATAAAGCTGATCAATAACGGACAAAGTGTTGCTTGGAATAGCGTTTCCAGCACCTTGGTTAGTAGCGAAAACAACGATAGCCTAGAGCTCTTTATACGCGACCTCAGCAGTGGGATCACCCAAGCGCCTATTGCAAACGAAAATTTCGACCTGGTTAACTACGATATCACTGAAGACGGCAGGTTCTCAGCGGCAATTCGGGTTCTGACTGGTGTGGGCACAGAAAACGTTGTTCTTGTTGACCATACGAACGGTAATCGCATTTTACTCAATGAGAACGAACTTGGCGTACGAGCGCGCCCCGGTGGAGCAATCAGCATCTCTAATGATGGAAACTTTATTGCCTGGGAAAGCGAAGATAGCTTATTGGTCGACAACGACACTAATCTTAACTTAGACATTTACTTGCATGACCAATTACAACAAACCACCCAAGTTATTTCACTCGATGAAAACGGTGCACAAGCCAACGATGTCAGCTTCGAACCGCTGCTGAGTGGAGACGGCAACTATGTGATATTCACCAGCGGCAGTGCATTGGTTGCAGAAGACACCAATGGAATGTCTGATGTTTACCGCTATCATATTCCCAGTGCCAGCATTGAACGCATTAGCGTATCAAGTAATCAAGAGCAAACCATCGAGCGTAACCGAGGCTTTGGTATAAGCATTGATGGCAACCTTGTTCTATTTAGTTCTTTTGATAACAACTTAGACAACAACAACCCAGGACCACAAGGGCAAAATTTATACGTACGCAATATTGAAGCGAACAATACCATTCGCATCGATACTCAAGATACCGTAGTAGAAAGCAATAACGATGTTTGTTTATCACCCACTGGAAGCCATATTGCGTATACCGACGGGCAAAATATTAGTATCGTTAACGCTGCTACCGCTCAAAGCACAAGCTTAAACGCAGGCAACGATGTTCAACTCAGCACACGATGCCTATCAACAAGCAACCATTTAGTTGCATTTAAGTCATCAAGCAATCAACTCGTTGTTGGCGATAACAATCTGGTGGCAGACGGGTTTATCGCAATTAATTCCATCGAGAACTCACAACCCATCGCACAAGATGATTTTTACACTTTACTTGAAGAACAAGAAATTCAGATAGCTTACTTCGAAGCCAATAGCCCTATAGCAAATGATATCGACGCCGATAACGACCCCCTCGTCATCAATGGAAACAGCGCAGGAAATAGCCTTCCTCTACTCGGTGGAGATTTAATACTCAGCCAGGCTGGAACATTATTATACTTTCCCGAGAATGACCAATTTGGTACCGAAACCTTTACTTACTCCATCAGCGACTCCGTATCCTCAAGCTCGGGCTCCATCACAATTTCAATCCTACCCGTGAACGACGCTCCTAGCTTTACCTTGCTAACCAAGGACATTCAAGCCTTCACTGGCTCTGGCTTAACCACTATTGAGAATTTTGCTGAATTCAACCCCGGTGCCGCCAATGAGGTCGATCAAAGTCCTACCTACAGCATCCAAAACACGGTGAATTTCGATGCACTCAGTAACTTCAATTTATCGACCGATGGCACTTTAAGCTTCGAATTCAACCCACTAAGCGAAGATGTGACCATCAGCTTCGATTTGATCGTCAGCGACGACGGCGGCACCGACAACGGTGGTGTAGATACATCAGCGGCACAACAAGTGACGATTACTCTGTTACAAGATGCCATCTTCAGCAGTGGCTTTGAGGCGAGTCAATAATGAAACCAAACCGTTTATCGGCAATGGCATCCATGCAACAAGAGATCGTTCTCTTTAATCAAAGTAAGCTGACAGCCACTAACAAATCAGGAAATAATGAAACCGTTATGTGATGCACTCAATATTTCATCGTTCTGCCATCACATAACGTCGTACCAAGCTACATAAGGTTGTGGTGAATCATGGATTGATTCATTTTGATGAATGACCTGTACGACTTAAGCCGCTACTGTGTAGCGGCTTTTTTTGCTAAAAAAAACAGTTCACTCACAAACAACACCTATCGCTCGGCAATCTTTCCTGTTATACATACATCAGCACTGACGATACAAAATCAAAAGCAAATATTAGGCAATCAATATAAATAACAGTAATCGCAACACTTAACATACTGAGCATTTTATGAGTGGTTTCATCGGCCCCGTTTAATCAAGTCAGTTCCAATTCCTTCAAGAATTCAGCCAGCAGTAAAGAATCGTTGGAACCTTAAAGCAAACCGAACTCACAATGTAGCCTCGATTAACAAGGGGCTAATCATGTACAAATCATTCTTCAATAAAAAACCACAACTCCTGGCTTGTGCCGCCTTGCTAGCGATCAGCAGCATGGCCACAGCACAAACCGAGCTGAGTATCACCCGCCATGGGCCCAACCCCAGTCAAGCCGGTGTGGGCTTTGTGGTATCGGCAGCGTTGAACAGCACCAGCCCGCTACCTTTTACCGGTAGCATTACGGTTGCAGGTGGCGGTAACTCTTGTGTCATTACACTGCCCAGCACTCGTTGTTTATTGGAACCCAGCAGCTCATCGGATAACTACAGCATTGAAGCGCACTACAGCGGTGACGAAAACCATAGCGCCGCCGATGCTGAAGGCATTCCGCATCAGGTGGTGGCAACAAGCTCACCGCGTCGTGTATCGGTGGGTGATGGTGGTACCTTGGCAGGAGCTGCGATTCGCGGCATCGATGCCGTTGGCTCTTTCGATACCGCGATGACACCTGATGGTCGCTTTGTTGCGTATACCGCAGATACCGTAAGCACTGACGACATCACCGAGACAAGCGATATTGCGGTATTTGATCGTGCCAATAACACGACGACCATAGTCACCGTTGACGGTAACGGCGTTCAATTCCAAGGTAATTCCAGCTTGCATGGCATTAGTAACGACGGTCAAAGACTGCTCTTCACCGCCAATTCAGATCTACGTGCTAGCGATACCAATCAGTTACCGGATATTTACGTTTTCGATCGCTCTCAAAATCAGCTCATCCACGTTACGGCCAATTTAGGCCCCACGGTCTCTATCGGCAATCTGCCGTTCGTCAAGCCTCAGTTGTCGGGTAATGGAGAATGGGTGGCTTTTTACGCCAGCGACTTTAGTACATTTAATTTCAATGATTTCGAAGATATCTATGTTGTTAACGTAAACACCTTTGAAACCAAGATCGTTCCTCTACCACCCTTACCCAGTCCTGAACTTCGTCCTCGGGTGCTGGAAGGCCTTAGTATTAGTGATGATGGTCAAACGGTTGCCATATCAAAAACTGGAGAAATGCCCACTGACTTTGATATTGTCCAAGCAGCGCAGTTGTTTATTTACGATACCAGCAGCAATATTACTAGAGAGATAGAACTACCGCCGCCACCGCAGTTCAATCCTGGCCTCATCTTCAGCTTATCGATCACTGGTGATGGGCGCTATGTTTTCTTTAATAGTTTTTACGATGCCTTAGTCAGCAACGACACCAACTTTAGCGCCGATGCTTTCCGTTTAGATTTAACCGATGATAGCTTTGAAATCGTTGCATTAAATGAGAACGGGGAACGACTCGATACCGGCTCTGGTTCCTCAGTGATTAGCAATGATGGTATCTTCTTAAGCTTTTCCAGCGATGCCAGTAACATTCTCCCCGGCACAAGCAACGCTGGCCAAGTTTTTGAAAATTATCGCCGGAACCTAGTGACTGGCGAAGTCACTTTGATTAGCCGCAGCATTAATCCAGCCGTTGCTACCGAATTCCGAGGAATACCCACTGCCATCAGTAATGATGGCGCAATCAATGTTTTCGAAACCCGCGCTGATATTCTCGATACGGGCAATGAAAATCTTGGCAGTCTGAAGTACATCGTCGACACAGCAAAAAACACCACCGATGTGTTTCCCCCTATTTTTGAAGGCGAACAAGCCGATCAAAATATCACTGAGTTTAAACTGGCACAAAATGGCCAAGCAGCAATGATGGCAAGTGCGGCAAGCACTTTAGTGGAAGGTCAGCATCTAACTTCATCTGGCTCAGCATTATATTTTGATAATGACCTTGGCAACGCTAATAACCCTTGGGCCCTTGTGATAGATCCCGACACGGGAACACAAAACTCTGGGCGATCGTTAAAAGATTTCGACACCAGTGAAGACGCGCGCTTTGTCAGCTTTATAAGTTCACTTCGCGGCTTATCAGGAGTTCCAACGAATATTAGTGGCGATAATGTCTTCTTACGCGATCGTCAAGCCGGCACCAACACTTTAGTGACTCGCACGACCAGTAACCGATCGGTAAGAAGCTCGTCATCGCCCAGTGTTTCTAACGATGGCCGTTGGGTGAGCTTTGTTTCCAGTGATCGTTCTTTAGTGGATGGCGACGGTAACCGCGTTAACGATGTGTTCTTGTTCGATAATCAAGATCAAAGCCTGCAACGCATCAGTCTCGATAGTGACGGCAATGAAGCGGCGGCGGCGAGTGTTAATCCGCTAATGGATACCACGGGCAACACCGTGATCTTCGATACCAGCAATGCCTTAGTCAGTAGCGACACCAACGCGATGGACGATGTATACGCCTACGGCATTACCGGTGGCGCATTGGAAGTGGTTAGCCTGAGCAATAACGGCCTTGAAGCCAATGGCGTGAGCCAAGGCCGAGATCTCAGCCAAGACGGCCGCTTTGTGCTGTTCTACTCTGAAGCCGATAACCTGGTGAATGGCGATAACAACGGCCAAGGCGATTTCTTTATCCGCGATCGTCAAGATGGCAACACCCAGTTAATTCAACGGATCGATGCTGAAATCTTGAGCGATAATACGGGTGCTTGTATTGCTGGCAATGGCGATTTTGTGTTGTTCCAGGCGGGTAATGCCTTGTACTTAAACGAGCGCCAACGTAACCGTACTCGTGAGGTGCTTGCTGATTTAGGTCAGCTCAATGCCGATATTCGCGCGGTGCAGGAACAATGCTTCTCGGCCGATGCCCACAGCTACGGCTATTTGTCGGCCAATAACGACTCTAGCACCGGTATCGATAACAACCGTGCCGACGCCTTCATTGCGATTAACCCCATGGTGAATGCATCGCCTTTAGCCAGTAACGATAGCTACACCATTTTAGAAGACGAAAGCTTAGTGTTATCGGGTGCGGATTTCGACGGTATTTTGGCCAATGATAACGATCCCGATGGCGATCTTATCAGCCTCATCAACGTCGAACGCATCAAACGCGTGCGAGGTTTACGTGGCGAGCTTAGCGTGGGTTCCAGTGGCTCGGTAAGCTTCACGCCAGAGGCCGATCGTTTTGGCCAAGGCCGTTTTAATTATCGCGTGAGCGACGGTATCGCCAGCGATCGTGCGCGGGTGAGCATTGAAGTGCTTAGCGTGAATGATCAACCATCGTTTACCGTGCCCAGTGAGCGTGAAGTTCGTTTATCGAATCGTAATCGCTATAATGTGCGCCGCTACGCACGCTTCGATGCCGGTGCACGTAACGAGTCTTCACAACGCCCACAGTATTTCATCAGCAATATCTCTCAACCTGAAGTATTCAGCCAATTGCCCAGCGTCACCGCTGGCGGTGCTTTGCGCTTTAGCTTGATTGATGACGCACCGTTAAGCACCATCACCTTCGATCTTCAGGTGCAAGATAACGGTGGCACCGATAACGGCGGTATCGATACCTCTGAAACACAGCAGGTGCGCTTAGAAATTATGACGGATCGCTTAAAGTTAAGCACCCAAAGTAATTTCAACGCCCAGTAGTTTCAATACGCATTCATTTCACTTCGATCGTTCTTGTCTCATTTAGCTCCGCCGTTCATACGGCGGAGCTTTTTTATGTTACATACTCAATTGGTAAGTACACCGTAAAGTTCATTCTTATAAACCGGTAAATCAACATTAATGCATCCCAATCATTATGAGCACCAACTCTAAATAATTGCTAGTCATAATAAGTTGTAAAGCTCAAAATAAAGCTTCATTCCATAGACGGAAATATTCGATGCACAACGACGTGAACCCATCAAAACTGAACATGTTCATCAAGGCTAATCTCGCAGCTGCTACGCTATTTGCAGGGCAATCTGCTATGGCAGTACAGCCCGATCATCTCGGCGCTTTTATGTCATCCGACGGCAACTTTATTGCCTATTCTTCGGCATTCAGCAGCCCAAACAATACCGTACACACCATTGCACTGTTAGACCGTAAAAATAACACCACCACGCTAATCAACACCGACAACAGCGGCAACGCTGTGAGCAGTTCGTTATTTTTACGTGGCGTTAGCAACGACGGTAATAAAGTGTTAATCGAATCTGATAGCGCTATCGATGCCAATGATACCAACGGTACTCGTGATTTGTACCTCTACGATCGTGCTACACAACAGTCCACTCGTGTTACGCCCAACTTTGCAGCTGGTATTCAGTTATCACAAAACCCGTTTGCAAGAGCGCGCTTATCGGGTGATGGACAGTGGGTTGCTTATCCGGTATATGATTTTAACAATAGCAATTTTGGCGATATTGATGAAATCTATTTACATAATGTGCAAAGCGCCCAAACCCATACCCTGCCTAAGCCGGCTATCCAGTTTTTTGAAGAGCGCGAGCTCGATAGTTTAGATATCAGTGATGACGGCCAGACCATTGCATTTTCGACCTTAAGCCAGCGTGATATTGATTTCCAGTTTTTTGAGGTGGGAGAGTTATACCATTACGATAACACCACCCAAACCACTCGCTTAATCGATATGCCTTTGGTTCAGGTTGGCCCACCGCCCTATATCACTGAAACCCATATCTCCGGCAATGGTGAGTTTGTTTTCTTTTCCAGTTTTAATGATTTGTTGACACCCAACGATTTCAACTTCTCAGCCGATATTTTTCGTTTAAATCTACAAGACGATAGTATCGATATGGTGTCATTTAATGAAACGGGTGATCAGCTTAACTTCTCGACGAGCGAAGGTTATAGCAATACCAATGGCAATATTCTTACCTTTGCTACTTTTGCTGGAAACATTGGTCCCAACAGCGATCCTAATGCGTTCAACGTACCGCTTTCGCTGTACCAAAGAAACATCGACACTGGCGATGTAACTTTAGTGAGTAAAGACATCACCCAAATGCCAGTATCCGCAATGGGCAGCTTCAGCACGTTTGCCGGAATCAGCGACAATGGCGATATCAACTTATTTTTCACTGCCGCCGATGTGCTCAATACCGGTGTTACACCAACGCATCCGCAGTTATACCTAGTCAATAAGAATGTGAAGCATATCGAGTTGATTACCCCACCGGCCCCCTTCCAGTTTTCTGACAACAACACAGAAAAGCCGGTTTGGAAGCAATCAAAATAGCAGGCAACACCCTGTTAGTTAGTGATAGATTATAAGAAACATTAAATAACAGCGCTTTACTCATATTAACCGTCATCTACTGGGTGACGGTTTTTTCTTATTTGTGTTCTGTATTGTATTAGAAAAACACCCTGCCTAATCGTTGAGATAGCACACGCTCTGCACTATAGTCTGGACCTCCGCCAGCTAAAAACAGACAAAATGCTAAAAAAAGCTTCCTTTGCCCATGGCATTTTATGCATCGCGCTTTCGGTGCTATCTTTCGCAACACTTGCCAATGAGGTCAAGACAGAACCGCCTGCCCAATTACTGTTGATGGGCACCTTTCATTTCGCCAACACCACCGACTACGCGGCCGTCATTATGGACGACTGGGATAGCCCCAACCGCCAACAGCAAATAATCGAAGTCGTTGACGAGCTGGTACGTTTTAAACCCACAAAAGTGCTGATCGAACGCCCAGC
>JAKSCJ010000148.1 GCA_022360675.1 Lysobacterales bacterium | reverse complement strand
GAGCGACAAGCCCGTGCGGAAAGCCTTCGATCCCATCGATGCACTTCGCACGCCTTACCGAATCGATATCTACCAAACCGTATACTACGTTTTGAATCGGATGGAAGATCTCTACGAATTAGCCAACAGCGACCTCAACGCTTTCATCGAAGAAGCGCGCACGCTGGGCCAATTTGCCCCCACTTTCCCGCCAAAACCCAAAGTGGCGTAAAAAAAGTGAGTAATTTTAGTGTTGCGCCGGTCTGTTAGCATTGGAGCGGTTGTGGCACCTTTAATTGAAGGCCGGGCTACAAAAACCCGGCCTTCCTTGTATTATCTGCAAGAACAATGCAGGTCTCATAACCTCATTAGGAGCAAGAATCATCATGACTCAGGCGACCACCCAACTCTCTAGCAAACACTGTGCCCCCTGCGAAGGCGGCTGCGAGCCCTTAAAAGCGGATCGTATTGACCAGTTGTTGCCACAGGTTCCGGGCTGGAAAGTCATCGACGATGGCATGGCCATTCAACGACGTTTCGAGTTCAAAGGATTCTTCCGCACCATGAGCTTCATCAACGCCATGGCATGGATCGCCAATCAGGAAGGTCATCACCCTGACTTTTCTGCTGGTTTTAATTTTTGTGAAGTCACGTTCACCACGCACGACATCGACGGCCTTTCCGAAAACGATTTCATTTGCGCCGCTCGTGTTAATGCTCTGCTGGACGAAGACATCGAATAAGCAGGACGAATATTTGTGGCAGTTACCTCAGAACAAGCCCTATTGAGCCCCCAGCACGCAGCACTGCGAGAAGCACAACAACAAGTAAACCAAGTCGTTTTAGGTAAAGATCAGCAAGTTGAATTGGCCTTCGCCACGTTGTTGGCCGGTGGTCACTTGCTCATTGAAGACTTGCCCGGCGTGGGTAAAACCACGCTGGCCCATGCCTTAGCGCTAACACTTGGGCTGGATTACAACCGTATCCAATTTACCAGTGATCTGCTGCCCGCAGATGTTCTGGGGGTTTCTATTTACCACAACGCTGAAAATCGCTTCGATTTTCACCCCGGCCCTGTGTTCTCCCAGGTGGTATTAGCCGACGAGCTCAACCGCGCCACACCTAAAACCCAGAGTTCGTTGCTAGAGGCTATGGCCGAAGGGCAGATCAGTATCGACGGTAACACGCGCGCTTTGCCGCAACCGTTTTTTGTGATCGCCACGCAAAACCCCTTGGATTTGGTAGGCACCTATCCATTGCCAGATTCACAGCTGGATCGCTTCTTACTGAATATTTCATTGGGCTATCCATCGCGTGAAGCTGAGCGGCGTTTACTGCAAGAAGACACGCGGGCAAACCTGCTGATCGAACTTAAGCCGGTTCTCAATGCTCAGTCTTTGGGTGAACTGAAAGCTGCGGTTCGCAAGGTGCACACCAGCGATGCACTGCTGGACTATATTCAAGATCTAGTTGCGGCTACCCGTGAGCATCCAAAGTTCGTCGCGGGTTTATCGCCCCGTGCCACCTTGGCATTAATTGCGGTCAGTCGCGCCTTAGCTTTTTTACGCGGCCGCGAATATGTGATCCCAGAAGATATCAAAACTGTCTTTCCGCCGTTGGCGCGTCATCGCTTGCAAGTTCGTAGCACCGAGGGCGACCGCAACAGTGATCGTTTGATTCAAGTCCTATTGGAGGAAGTCGCGATTCCGTGATGTTCGTTCTGCTCCATACTATTAAGCAAGGGGCGCATAGTAACGCCCCACACCCATCGTTAAGTATTGGCCAGGAGGCCGCAGCGATGATGCATCGACGCAAAGCTGGCGCTGCGAATATTCCGCAGTGTTTGGTTACTGCCACTTCAAGCGTAGCGATGGGAGGGAAGCCATGAGTGCGCTAATTTCCGGTTTGCGG
>JAKSCJ010000246.1 GCA_022360675.1 Lysobacterales bacterium | reverse complement strand
CTAAGAAAAAAACCTCAGAGTAAATACTGCTGCGTGATGAAGAGCGTGCTTTTCGCTGTGGTAATCCACGATTCATCCACAGCGTTGTGGCAAACTCATTAGCCAGCGTCAATGGCTTGCTGCCCAAGCCGCATGATCTTGCGCGCCAAAGGTTTGAGATCAAAACTTTATATACCAAAGCCGCTTAAGCTTTGGATGCGGGCTCTGCGATCGGCTAGGGGCCTATGACAACGTTGCAGCGAGCGGTATTGATTGTATGCATAACCATGCCGTACTTTGTGCAGCTTATGAACAGGGTTGTTCCTATGCGTTTTTTTGTGGCCACGATTCTTGCCGCCCTTGTCCTGTGGTGGTGGCAACACTCATCAACATCATCCGCTCTTGATGCCCAGCTCGAAGCCAGCGGGGCTACAGTCAGCACCGCTTCGGTTGAGCGCGACAAACCTCCCGCCACCACTATTCAGCAAGAGATTACAGCCAAAGCCCAAGCAGCCCAGGCCAATTCCACCGAGCCTATGCAAGGTGGTTACGAAATCTGGCACAACGAGCCCGAGGTACTGCCCAATCAACCCATCATCAGTTACCTCGACGATTTAAACGCCGCCATTGCTGAAGGCGACGGCGACGCTGCTTTTCATCTGTTTCAAGCCAGTCGACGTTGCTTTGGCGCGCCTCCGACACGGGGCGATCTGGAACAAGTGGCCGTGAACATTCAATATGACGAGGCCTTAAGCAGCGTCGAGCAGCAACAAAGCATTCAGACCCTCTACGAGCTATACGATTACTGTGAAGGTTTCGAAAAGATAAATTTGCGCTCACCCAAAGCCCGCGAGTTAATCATTCAAGCCGCGCGCGCCGGTAATCTTCATGCCCAATTAGAGTTTGCTACCTATGCAGCACCCAGACCACGACCAGGCGAAGCGCTAGATCTAGCGATGATTCGCCAGTCCGAAGCCATTACCGAATACAAACGTGAATCCATGCAGTATTTGCATCAGGTCGCTAATGCAGGCATTCCCGATGCCTTAGGGCGCTTAGGCAGTGCCTATTGGGATGGCGTGTTAACAGCACAAGATCCCGTCCAGGCTTATGCATATTTATATGCAGCCGACTTGGTCAACAGTAATGAAAAAATCCCACAAGTTTTAAACGATATTGCCGCCACTTTGGATCAACAAAGCTTACAACGCGCCATTGCCCAAGGGGAACGTGTAGCCAACCAGTGTTGCCCGTAAACACACCGAAGACTAGTCGCTTTTCAACCACTTAAAGGTGCGCCTTAAAGCATGGCCAGCAGGGCTTTACACCTTGCAATCAGCGCCCTCGCCCCCACTCTTGATGTTGAATACAGACTGTTACACAGGCATCACATGGAACAATATCACGGCACCACCATTGTCTCGGTTCGCCGGGGCAATCAAGTGGCACTGGGCGGCGATGGCCAAGTCACTTTAGGTAACACGGTTATGAAAGCCAACGCACGCAAAGTGCGTCGCTTATACCGCGACCAAGTCTTAGCGGGCTTCGCCGGCGCCACCGCCGATGCGTTTACTTTATTCGAGCGCTTTGAAGGCCAGCTGGAAAAACACAGCGGCCATTTAGTTCGCGCCGCCGTCGAGCTTGCCAAAGACTGGCGTACCGACCGCGCACTACGCCGTCTAGAAGCCTTATTGGCAGTAGCTGATCATCAAACCTCTTTAATTATCACTGGTAACGGCGACGTACTCGAACCCGAACACGGCTTAATTGCCATTGGTTCCGGTGGCGAATTCGCACGGGCGGCAGCATTAAGCTTGTTGCGCCACAGCGAGCTCGACGCCGAGGCCACCGTGCGCGAAAGCCTGGGCATTGCCGCCGATATTTGTATTTATACCAATAGCCATTTCACCATCGAAACTCTGGAAAGCCGCTGATATGTCACAAATGACACCACGGGAAATTGTCCAAGAATTGGATAAACACATTATTGGTCAGGCCGATGCCAAACGTACCGTAGCCATTGCACTGCGTAATCGCTGGCGGCGCCAACAGGTCGATGCTGAACTGCGTAACGAAATCACCCCGAAAAATATTTTAATGATCGGCCCTACGGGTGTGGGCAAAACCGAGATCGCTCGTCGCCTGGCGGCCTTGGCCAACGCGCCTTTTTTAAAGGTTGAAGCAACCAAATTCACCGAGGTGGGCTACGTCGGCAAAGATGTGGAATCCATCATTCGCGATTTGGTGGATATCTCAGTCAAAATGACCCGCGAACAAGCCATCGAAAAGCTGCGTCCACGGGCAGAAGATGCCGCCTACGACCGCGTGTTAGATTACCTGCTACCCAGCGCTCCCAACAGTTGGGAAAGCCATAATCAAGCCGACGATACCGATAACGAATCGCGTCAAAAAATGCGCCGCAAGTTACTCAATGGCGATTTAGACGAGCGCGAAATCGAGATCGATGCCAGTGCCAATGTGGGTGTGGAAATTATGGCACCGCCCGGCATGGAAGAAATGACCGGCCAGCTGCAGCAGATGTTCCAAAACGTAGCCGGCTCACGCAAGCAAAAGCGCCGCTTAAAAATCAAAGATGCATTAAAGCTGTTAACTGAAGAAGAAGCAGCCAATATGCTAAACGAAGAAGAAATTAAGCAGAGCGCCTTACAAAACGTTGAACAAAACGGCATCGTGTTCATCGACGAAATCGACAAAGTCGCGCGTCGTAGTGATTACTCCGGTGCCGATGTATCGCGTGAAGGAGTGCAGCGAGACTTATTGCCCTTAGTGGAAGGCAGCTCGGTCTCCACCAAACACGGCGTGGTTAAGACCGATCATATTTTATTTATGGCCTCGGGCGCGTTTCACCTCTCCAAGCCTTCGGACCTCATTCCCGAGTTACAGGGCCGTTTGCCTTTACGCGTTGAATTGCACTCACTCACCGTGTCGGACTTCGAGCGTATCTTAACCGAGCCCAAAGCATCGCTCACCGAACAATACACCGCGTTGTTAGGTACCGAAGGCTTAAGTCTTAGCTTCAGCAGCGATGCGGTTCGGCGCTTGGCAGAAATTGCCTGGCATGTGAACGAAACCACCGAGAACATTGGTGCACGTCGCCTGCATACGGTCATGGAGCGCCTACTGGATGAAATCTCCTTTGAAGCACCCGATCGTGACGGCCAAAACTTAGATGTCGACGCCAATTATGTAGACGCGCATCTCGATGGCGTGGCTAAGAATGAAGACTTAAGTCGTTACATTCTGTAAAGCATTACTACAAACCAATCGATCCATTCGTTGAGGCAGACTTACTGCCTCAACAGCATGCCGCCAACTCACACCACAGTTATCTTTTCTGTTGTTCTTTTCCACCCGATATCTTACGCCGTGATATCAGACCAATACGCTCCGATACCCTGACAAGCGTCAATACGTTTTTGCGAAATCACACTAAACTCAAAGTTAGCGCATTACTTCAATGGCCAACAGCTTAAGCTATTCATTAAAACGCTGCGATTTTAATGGGCATTGATCATAATCAAATGCTCGTACCGCTTGATAGCATAGCAAGCAATAAGTGTGATGTAGGTTTGAACAAGCCGCGCTTTTCTTTAGATAAAAAACATAAAGTATCGACTAGTTACTATCGATAATTTAAATAGTGATAAACGATACTCGCCAGTATAAGCATTCTAAACAACGGCTATTCATCAACAGTCATGCTCTAAGCATCAAATAAAAACAATAGATGCCTGATATTCGACAAAGCGTGCAATAAAAAACGGTACGTATGTCTAGACAATGTTACGCCCAGTCAATTTCATCGAACAATTGATTGGTTTGTGTTAGAGTTTTGTCATCTCATATTTGTCTAAATAGTAATCGCAGTGCTGTTAAAAAAAATCGATGTATAGCTTTTGATACCTCAACGGTTTCATCCAACAGATGCTTTATCGAGCACTCTAGTTATAAGACGCTCGCTACATAACACTATTTAGACAAACAGTTTCGGGGCAATGTGCAATGGGTGGGATCATCTACACGATGATTTATAACCAATCGCGAGCCACCCGAGGGAAAGCCAGTCGCTAATGCATGGATGGGCTCGGTGGGAATATTTGCATCCTCACTGTTCCATGCAAGACTGGCGCTTTAAAAAAGAAAAGGCGGCTGCGGGAGGGCTGCCCACAGCCGCTAACATGCGCCACAGGGCAATGGCGCTGATGGGCCGTGGTGGTGCGCTACCAGGGAGGTCATACACCTGGCCCGTTTGAGGGACTGGTATCACGCGTCGATCATCTTTCCTAAGACATCGGCGCTGTAAAATTCAATAGTAATGGCAACAATTAAGTGCCTTGCTTTAAGAAGATTGCTTCGTTTTAATCAAACACCAACAAGATGAATCGCTACTAAAATAACTTCCATGCTTGTGTTAACTCGAACCATACCGAGCGACACGTATTGAGTTTGCATGGAATTTTGGAAATATCGACTTGCTATCCAATCTGTCTTAACAGTGGGTAATCTCCCACCTAAGTAGCGCTGATATTTCCCTTGCTCTTTTCTATACATCTATCGATTTCAAGATTGCTATGAACAAAACGATGTGTAGAAAAACGCGACTTACTTCAGTCTCAATCAGTTCCTGCTGAGCGCTCTTTCGAGCAAAATCCTTAAACACCATTTGTGGAATGTTGCTTATTAATTGGTTACTTATGCAACCATTTAATTTTTCACATTCTCAACTAAATGTTGGAATCAACGATAAACATTTATGCGTCATCACGCAAGTACTATTTTTGCTAAAAATGTTGCGCCGTGTAAAAAGGGGAGACAGAAGATCAATTGAGCGAGCCGTGCGATGGCACTAAATATACAAAATTGATAACGCCTTCCTTAGCGATGCCAGCGCTGCTGATAAGTGATGCAATTTGCGCGTATGGGCATATTCATGCCTAAGGAAAATCGCCACCAGCTAAAAGCAAAACCGCAAAATATTTACCGTTCATATCCATGAACAATGTGCTTGCATGATAATGGCATTTATCGATAAGCGCCAGCTTTATCAGCAATTTTTTATTTTTATTCGCGCTAAATATAGCTAACACCTAAATTTATTAATGGTCTTGGTTACTGTATTGCATTCTCTGTTTAGCATTACTGGCAATGGACCTTTAATTTTGCAGTTTTTTTGCCGAGTTCAGCATATAGAAGCGCTAAAACACACCATGAAAACTTCATTGATATCTCGTAGCTATACACCAATGAACTCATAACCATTTTGCATATCCCAAAGCGCCATCAACTTTAGCTTTGAGATTACCGTCACAAAATTAGACATTCGTCTTGATGGCTTTCGCCATTGAGTCGACTCGCACTCTATTGGTTTACCTGTTCCTTTATCTTTAAATCATCCACCTTTTAATCATTCATCTATCAAAAAAACCATCACGATTCGTTAAACAAACTCTGACCGCAGCAACTAACAAAAAAGATGATAGAAAACCATGAATAAGACAATCACCAGAAGATCATCAACCGTAAACAAGCGCTCAACATCGCAAGCCGCAGCCCCCTGAATAATCCCATAAAAGGCACCAACGCCAGATGCCAAGCTATGGCTTGACGATTGCACTAGTTAACACATGAATGTTGCCTACTGCTGTATTTTTTCAACCGCACCCGCAGCGCTTCTGACCGACAGCCTGCTGGTTGATCGCCAGAGTTTGCTCGCGCGCAATACTATCTAGTGCCGTCGATAAGGCGCGGAGCAGCACTTAATCGTGCCCGACATACGGAGTCGTACGGTCTAAGCGTTTGAAATTTACCCTGTGAATGGCCTCATACACTAGCTTGCGCACCCTAAGCGTAAGATAATAGGTCGATTGATCATTGGCCTTTGGGCCAGCTAAGACGCGCGAGAACCATGTCTGAACTTGAACACCCAAGCCCTACGGCCGAGCCTGCGCAAACCCAGGACGGCGATACCACCCATTTTGGCTACCAACAAGTCAGCCCCGAAGAGAAAACACGCCGTGTAAAAGGGGTGTTCGATTCGGTGGCGGGCCGTTACGACATCATGAATGACTTGATGTCGATGGGGATTCACCGCATTTGGAAGCGCGACTTCATCGGCACTAGCGGTATTCGCCCTGGCGCTACGGTGCTGGATTTAGCCGGTGGTACCGGCGACATCGCCCGTCTGTTACTTCGCAAAGTGGGGCCTTTGGGCCGGGTGATTTTGTCGGATATTAACGCTGCCATGTTGAATGTGGGGCGCCGGCGTTTAGAAGACGAAGGCACGGTTCGCGGAGTCGATTATGTGTTGATCAACGCCGAATCCCTGCCGTTGCCCGATCAATCGGTGGATGCGATCACCATGGCCTTTGGTTTACGCAACGTCACCGATAAACAGCGCGCACTCAATGAGATGCACCGCATCTTAAAGCCCGGTGGCAAAGCTTTGATTTTGGAGTTCTCCAAGGTACAGCCCGGCTTGGTATCACGCCTGTACGACACTTATTCGTTCCAAATTTTGCCCCGTTTAGGGGCCAAAGTGGCCGACGACGCCGATAGCTATCAATACCTCGCCGAAAGTATTCGCCAACATCCGCCCCAGGCCGAATTGGCGGCCATGATGGAAAAAGCGGGTATGGTGCAAGTTGGCTGGCGTAACTTAAGCCACGGCATCTGCGCCATCCACAAAGGGTATCGGGTATGAGCCGTCAGTATCTGACCCCTTTTCCCAGAATGTTTGCCGGTGCCATTCAATTGGCGCTGAATCGATCGCTGCATTTTGACCCCCAGGCCAAAGCCGCACTGCCTGCTTTACAAAACCGGGTATTGGGTATTGGTTTGGAAGGCTTGAGTATTAATCTCTATTTCAGCGTCAACGACGAGCAATTCGATGTGCGTTTACATAGCGAGCAAGACGCCGATACCTGGATACGCGGCACACCCACCGCGTTGGCGGGCATGGGTATGGGCAGCTCAGGACGGCCGGGGGCCGTACAGATTCAAGGCGATGCCGAATTGGCCCGCGCTTATCAACAGTTTTTCGAACAACTCAATCCCGACTGGGAAGAAGCGATCGCCCAACGTTTTGGTGATGTGATTGGCCATCGTCTGGCCACCGCCGTGAAAGGCTTGCGCCAATGGTTAATCCAAGCACGCACCGATACCGCCGCCATGACGGGCGATTATCTGAGAGAAGAATCCGGTTTGCTGGTTACGCAAGTGGAATTGGACGACTTTCTCGAAGCGGTGGATGAAATTCGCGACGACACCGAGCGCCTCGCCGCGCGCATTGCCCAGTTACAGTCTCAGCGCTAACACCAGCGCTCGCTACGTTCCTCTAGCCATGACTCGCGCCACTAACGACGCCTCAGAAAGACGACAGAAACGATGAAGCCATTGCGCCGTCTCCGCCATCTCATTCATATCGGTCTTGTGCTGCTGCGCTACCGCCTGGACGAAATTGTCACCGCTGTACAGCTGTTTCGTTCAGCCAAGCTCATGGTGAATCTGGTACCCGGCCGCCAGCAACACAGCGACAGCCCGCGCGGAATGCGCATTCGCCTGGCACTGGAAGAACTCGGCCCGGTGTTTGTGAAGTTCGGCCAGGTGTTATCCACAAGGCGCGATCTCATTCCGCCCGATATCGCCGACGAACTGGCTTTATTACAAGACCAAGTGCCGCCCTTCAGTGGTGAGCAAGCGCGTGAGATTATCGAGCGGGAGCTGGGCGCGCCGGTCAGCGAACTATTTCGCAGCTTTGACGCCACGCCCTTGGCCTCAGCCTCCATCGCCCAGGTTCACGCCGCCGAACTACCCGATGGTCGCGAAGTGGTCGTTAAGGTCGTGCGCCCCGACATCGCCCAGCAACTTCAGCGCGATTTAGATTTAATCAACGCCATCGCCAGCGTTGCCGAACGGTATTGGGAAGAGGGCCATCGCGTGCGCCCCACCGCCGTGGTGAAAGAGTTCGAAACCGTAATTTTCGACGAACTAGACATGCAACGCGAAGCCGCGAATGCTTCCTTGTTGCGGCGCAATTTTGCCGGTTCCACCGATGTGTATATTCCCGAAATTCACTGGAATTACTGCGGCGAGCGGGTTTTGGTGATGGAGCGCGTGCACGGGATTCCGGTTAAAGACACCGCACGTTTAAAAGCCGAAGGCTTTAATTTGGAGCGCTTAGCCAAGCGCGGTGTGCGTTTGTTTTACACCATGGTGTTTCGCGATAACTTATTCCACGCCGATATGCATCCGGGCAATATCTTGGTCAACCCAGACAACCCCGACGACCCCAGTTTTATCGCGCTGGATTTCGGCATTGTGTGCAGCCTTACGCCCACCGATCTGCACTACATTGGCGAGAACTTCCTGGCTATTTTCAACCAGGAGTATCGTCGGGTGGCCGAGCTACATGTGGAAGCGGGTTGGGTGCCTGCTGATACCCGTATCGACGAAATGGAAGCCGCCGTGCGCACCGTTTGCGAAGCCAATTTCACCCGCCCACTAAACGAGATTTCCTTTGGCCATCTGTTGGGTAAATTATTCCAGGTGGCACGCCGCTTTAAGCTAAGCATTCAACCCCAACTCATCATGTTGCAAAAAACCCTGTTGAATATCGAAGGTTTAGGCCGCGACTTACATCCGCAACTGGATATTTGGGCTGTAGCCAAACCTGAGCTTGAAGCCATCATGCGGCAACAATACAGCCTGCCCCAAGTGGCCGAAGGTTTACTGCGACGTTTGCCTGATGTGTTGGAAAAAACACCAGAAATGCCCACATTAGTACATCGTTATTTAAAGCAAGCGGCCCATGGCGAATTGCGCACGCAAATCGACCCCAATAGTTTGCAACAGTGGTCGGAGCAGCAAGAACAGCGCCAACACAGCCAAAATCGCAGCATCATCAGTGCGGGCGCTTTGATTGCCGCAGCCCTGCTCTTCCCCGCGCAAGAACAGTTGCATTGGCAATCGGTCAATCTCTGGCTCAGCATTGGTTTCACCGTGCTGGCACTTCGCCTGTTTAAACGACGCTAAAGCCAGCAACGGCCTTCTTACGGCCTGATCTCATTTGATCTTATTGTCGATACTCATCGTCGAGTCTATTAGCCACATCAAATGCCGCATTAACAAACTGCTCGTCATATCGACGGGCAGTCACCTGTGTTTTACAAGCGCTTGCGTATACTCATGGTTTCATCAGTTGGTCGGTATCGTATAACCCCGATACTGGCATTCGCTGTGATTAGGGCAGGAAACCTGCGTTATAGCGATGAGTTTATTGACCGATAAGACGTTAATCGCGAATTCCGCCTCACTTCATCGCAGCTTGTAAAACCGAACCATGGATTGGTTGACTAAGCACCTATGAATATTTACCCGCGCGCTCGCCATACACTCGCCCCGATGAGTCGCCAGTGGCCATTACTTCAATCGCTACTTCAAGCGCTGTTATTTTGCTTGGCCTTACTGATGGGCTGGTCGTCTCTCAGTCACGCCAGCGACGGCGAGTACAAGGTCAGCATTAACTCGAGTTTAGATCGTATTGATGTGCGCGCGTGCTTCCAATCGGGCATGCCCCGTGAATTGGCCGCCGATAAACGTTTACAAAGCCAGCTCCAGGGCAATTTTTATGTAGACGGCAAAGGTATACGTCCGCGTTTTCGTGGCGAACGTTTGATCTTAAGCGCCAGGCATTCCTGTTTACGCTACCAAGTGGCCTTGGATTTAGATGAATCCAAAGCCAGCTTTGGCCGCAGTTATCGTGTGGGTCGCGATGTGGTCACCAAACCGCAGCATTGGTTGATTCAACCGCGCCGCGCCGTCAATCACGACGACAACATCAGCATTCGCTTCGATTTACCACCCGGTGTGGCCGTCTCCGTGCCCTGGCCCGAAATGCCCAACACGGCTTCATCAAACGCCAGCAACCCCAGTTACCGCCTCGCCATGACCGATGCCAACTGGGATGCCCAAGTGGCCTTTGGCCATTTTCATGTGGAATATCTAGATATTGCGAACACCCAACTCCGTTTGGCCGTGCTCGATAGCACGCCAGCCGTGAATATGGACGACACCCGGCGATGGGTGTTAGAAGCCGCCGCAGCCACACTAAGTGTGCATGGTCACTTTCCACAGCCCATGCCACAAGCTTTGGTGGTGCCCGTTGGCCCCCGCGGCGAGGCCGTACCTTTTGCTCGCGTCTTACGTGGCGGCAGTGTGGCGCTACAGTTTTATATCGACCCCACCCGCCCCTTTCGTGAATTCAGTGAAGATTGGACCGCCACCCACGAATTCAGCCATTTATTACTCCCTTATGTGAGTCGGCGTGATGCGTGGCTCTCGGAAGGTCTAGCTTCGTACATGCAAAATGTGCTGCGTGCCCGCGATGGCCGCATTAGCGAACGCACCGCCTGGAGCAAGCTCTATGCCGGCTTTCAACGCGGCATCAAAGCAACTCGCCGTGAAAACTCTGGCGCTTTTGAATCTCGCAGCCGAACCGGCTGGAGTACCATGCGCGTGTATTGGGGCGGCGCGGCCATTTGGTTTTTGGCCGATGTAGAACTCCGCCGCCGCAGCAATGGTCAGCAAACGGTGGACACCGTACTCGATCAACTGCACGACTGCTGCATGGATCCCGGAAAACTATGGCGCGCCAAGGATCTGATGCGCAAAATGGATCAACTGGCCGATACCACAGTATTCAGCGAGCTTTACGATCGTTACGCCCACTCCACCCGTTTTCCTGATGTTGAACCGGCATTGGCGGCGCTGGGTGTAGATACCCGTCGTAGTTCGGTACGTTTACGCAGCCAAGCCGACGAGGCACATATTCGCAGCAGCATCATGCAACCACCACCCATTACAGAGTCATTCTGAATATAAGTTTGTGCAATTATTCACAACAAAGCCTTTTAAGCTCACCACAAAAACTAAAAGCGTAGTCATTCCCATTCTCACTTTCACTCCAGCTGGCCTATAATGAGCCCCAAGCGCACGAGCGATAAGGAAACCTCACCAATAACAGAGCTTTCTGATGTGCGTCTAAGGGGGCAGTCTCTTCAACGAGGCTAGAATTGGGACATAGAGCAGCGCGCCCACAGGGGAGGCGAGCTGCCAACGCTTGCCTACAAGCAACACGCATCCAAGGCCCATTATCTGCATCACGACTAGTTTGGGAAAACCCTATGCCAACTTGGTTAAGCGCCGTTTTGCTGGCGATTTTTGTTATTCACTTGGTGGTTTTTTTCCGCCTGTTCTTACGCCGAGGCGAAAACTATTATTTAGCCGCTTCGTTTACGTTCTTGCTGTTGGTCGCCACCTTCAGTGTGAAGATCTGGGCACCAGAAGCTCAAGTGGCCGGCTTCTCGCTATTTTGGGCCTTACGCATCGCCGCTTGGATTAGCGCGGCCATCAGCATTAGCTGGCTGATTCGTCGCCGCATTCAAAAGCGCCGTGCCGCCCAAGCCGGAGCGTAACAGGCCTGTGCCACGCAAAACCCAAAACAGCCGCAATGCGGCTGTTTTTTTATGTTTCATGGTTGATGTTGAATCGCTGCTGGCAACCATTTTAATGGCACAAGTCAGGCAGTTAACGCTGCATTTCCACCACAAATTGGCTGACTACGCGAGGCTTTCTCAGTAAGATTTCTGGCCCCACTTGTGCTGCCGTGTAGGGTTCAATACCAAAGGTTGTCACCCACAAACGGCGACTAAACGGGGCGATATAAAACTCGGTCCAACCATAGGTAAAGACGGCGGTGTATTGGCCACGCAACAAGCGCGCATCAATGCCTGAGTTATCGTCGTCCTCAAGCCCCACCGGATCGTAGCCCAAGGGCACAATTTGCTGATCCACCAAGCTGGTTAAGGCTAAATTACGGGCGCTGTTAGGCAGGCGGTTAAAGGTTTCCACGTCGGCAACACCCACGCCTTGTAGAAACACATCTTGTAAGGTGTTCCCTTCCGCATCCACCGCTACACCATCGATCAAATCCACCACTGTCGGGCCAAAGGGGGCGTCAAAAGCCACCGCCCCGGTAACCACCTCAAAAGCCCCGCTGGGGTATTGCGGTGCCAGCGCAGGATCACCTTGGGCTAAAGCGGCCAGTAATTCTTGCGGCAGTTGGTAGTTGAGATCGTTAATCACCGTGCCATGAATATCGGCTGCAATAAACACCACGTTCTGAATATTTTCTTGATCAATAAACGACAACAACTCAGTCCGCTCGCTGGCATAGCCTTCGAAGCGGTCAGCAGCGGCCAGTACGCCTAAGTTCTGCACCGGCTCAGGCACCATGACAAACTTCCAGGCAATGCCATCGGCTTGGGCGGCCTGTAGATCGTTCTTTAAGCGATCGAGCTGAGGCCGACCTAACATGGTGCGGCGCGGGAGGGGCTCACCTGTGGCTGGATTAACATCGAATGAGGTGGCCAAAAACGCTCCTACCTCATCGCTATCTAACAAGTTATTCACTCCGGGCAGCTCAGTATCGCGGAACGAGCGGGCATCTAAGATAAAGGTGGCCGCGAGATCACCATAGCGTTGGTGACGATACAAATCGGGGCGACCATCAAAACGTTCGTCGCCCGTGTTGGTGTATTGCCCAAACTGCTGCGGGTTATATTCGGTAAAGGCTCGCAAACCATTTTGATACAGCTGGGTTTGATTGATTAAGCCCATCATTTCGGGAAAACGCTCGTCGGTGCTGGCGGGAGCACCGCCAGCGAAATCATTGGTCACTTCATGATCGTCGATGGTGCTAAAAATGGGCGTGGTGGCCTGGATTCGTCCCCAGCTGTTTAAGCCCAAACGCGAGCCATAGTTCTCACCATGCTTAATGCGATATTCCTCAATGGTTTGTGCCTGGGCAATAGGTAAATCAGGCGAGGGGAAGTCGGCATAAATCGTATCGCCCAAGCGCACAAAGAAGTCCAAAAAGCGCCGAGGCACATTACTGATCGCCGGAAATGGCGCCAACTCTCCGCGCCAGTCGCCACTCACCCCAAAGCGTAAAGAGCGCCCAGGCGAAGGCCCATTCATGGCCGTGCGAAAAGTGCCAATGAGCTGCCCGCCCGATTCATCGCTTACGCGATAAAAATAGCGCTGTCCGGCCCGCAGTCCGGTGGCCTGGGTTTTTACCGGCAAGAGCGGATCGTTGGCCTGAACCTGGGCGCTGAAACTCAGCGGCGCAAAAAATAAAGAGGGCGAAACCTCAAAAGTTACCGCCCCCGGTGTGATGGTGCGAGTCCATAACACCGCACTGGTGGCGTCCACATCGCCGGCGGCGATGCCATTGGGCAAACTCACTGGAATTAATGGATCGGCCTTGGCCGAGGGTATGGCAAACGCGACCACCAAGGTGGCAGTCAACAGACCCGCCGCCGATAAAGCAGCGCGCAAAGACGAGCTGGTGTGCTTCATTGTATTTCCCTTTTCATATTGCAAAACCACGGTGCATGGCGCAACGAAGCGCCCCAAACAAGGCCCAACATGGCCATAAGCAAAACGTGGCTCACCCTAACAAGTACAGGTGACAATGCGGTTATCCTTCGGCGATAAACTTAGCACGAAGCTCGTCTCAATAAGCGTATCTTGCGCCATAAAAAAAGCCCGGCATGGTGCCGGGCTTTTTTGTGTCTTCGTCAATATCGCAAAGCTTGATAGCTGCAAACAATACGATAACGCTTAGTGTACGGGCTCCAACTCGATCACATCGAACTGGGCACTTTGCTCCGACACCCGACCATAGCGATCGGTATGGCGAATACGCAACTGATGGCTACCGGGCAAGTAGTCGGTGCCCACATTGGCTTTCCATAAATGAGTCGAAGGCAAAGCGTGCGATAAACGATGGTTATTGGCCTGATTCAAACCAAATAAACGCGCTAAGTTTTGTTGTAGCACAAAAGGATCTTTTTCTTCGCGTCGTTGCATGGGCTGCCAACGGCCACCATCAACCTGATACTCCACGACATCGTTGGGTTCACCGTTGAACACATTGACGTAAACATCCGACAGCGGAAAGCTATCTTTCACCACCGGACCAGGGCCCATGATGCGCAGCTTTTCATTGCTGCGAGCAGCATGATAGTTAATGCGGTAATCGCGCGCGCTAAACTCGATTAAGGCATAACCATTAGGGGTGCCATCGCGCATGGTGGTCAGCGGAATACCATCGGCATCTAACTGGCCACTCCACCAGCTGCCGCTGGCTGCGCCTAAATTAAAGTGATAATGGGCCTGCTCGCCTTGCCAACCATTGCGCTGATCTAAATAGAAATGCTGTTGCATATGCACGTGGCCTGAGATCGAAACGCTGTTTTTAAACGGCGATAACAGATTCATCAGGCGTTGCAGATCTTCATCGCCAATAGCGCTGCCCATTTCCCGATCCACCAAGGGAATATGCATTAATAACACCACCATCTCATGCTTTTGTATGGCATTGAGATAATTGGCAATAAACACCAATTGATCGTCGCGTAAACCACCGTGGTAGCGATCATCACCCTGAGCATCTAGCCAATGCACCACATCATCAAAATAAATGAAATGCACCGGGCCATATTGCAAGGCGTAGGTGGTCGGACCAAAGAAAGATTCAAACGTATCGTCCGAGCCTAAGTCATCTGTTGCGTCCAGGTTCATATCGTGATTACCAAACACATTAAACCAAGGCACTTGCACCGCGGCGGTTTCACGAATGATATTGGGATATAAGTCCAGATTATCGTTAACGATATCGCCCAAGCTAAAGCCTAAAGCAATGTCATCTTTATGCGCTTGCAAGCTATTGATAACCGAACGGCGATAGTAATCGACTTCGTCTTCGTCGGTAACTTGGGGGTCGGCCAACATGGCCACGGTAAAGCGCTCGGGTTCTTGTTGGGCAATCAAACCAAAATTCACGGTATCCGGTACGGGGCCCGAGGCGGGTGCACCAGCATAGCGGCGCGATGGGCTGCCATCGGGGTCGTGCTGATACCAAAAACGCGGAATAAACTCGCTGTCGACCGGCAGGGCATAGTCGCGCGGCTTAATCACAAACACCATGCTGTCGTCGGCGGCAGCTAAGGGAATTTGATAGCGGCCTTGGGCATCGGTGCGTACGATATCGCGCCCATTACTTACCATCACCCGCGCAATACCGGGTTCGCCCTCGTCGCGTTGCTTATTGCGATTATCGTCGCGATAAACCACACCACGGACCTGCTCGATGCCTTGGGCATAAGCGAAACTCGGCAGCAGGCACAAGCTCAGCAAGAGCAAGAGAACATAATCAGCACCACGCCAACGACCCTGGCTTGAGTGCATCGGATGCATTTTCGTTTTCATGTTTTACTCCGACGCCGCCACCGCTCCTGGCGGAGCCACACGGCGTGTTCGTAGCTGTTGAATGGGGAAATCACTGGCCACCGTGCCTACCAATCCTGCCTGGGGCTCGATGTGCCGCAAATGCCATTGCGCAGGATCCTCGCCCTGCATGGCAGTAATCTGCGGTTGGTCGTCCGAATCCACCACGGTAAAGCGATCCAAGCCCGAGACGATACCACCGCCCGTAGCCTTCACCAGCGCTTCTTTGCGCGTCCATAATCGTAAAAAGTCGCGTCGCCGTTGGCCTTCGTTATCGATAGCGGCCAAGGCTTCTTGTTCAGCAGGTGCCAGATACCGCCGCGCCAGTTTCATGGGTTGTTTCACCCAACGGCTTAGGGGTTCTAAATCAATCCCCAACCGCCCCTGGCAGGCCACAGCCACCAACATGAAGTCCAGACTATAGCTCACGCTATACACCAAGCCCGTGTTTAGCGGTGCGCTGATTCGAGGTTTGCCACTGCTGCTGCGGCTCAGTTTTAATTCCCTTGGAGAAACACCCACATAAGCTGCCAATAGCAGGCGCAGCATCATCTTGCGGGTTAAGCGCAAGGCCGCCACCGATGTGGGATTGGCATCTTCTTGCAAGCTTAAGGTTAATGGTGGAGACAACTCATTTAAGGGCAGTAACCAAACATCCACCGCCTGCTCTGAGGGGCGTTCTAAAACGCCATAGGGTAAAGAAAAGGGAATAAATTCTGGCGCCACAGTACCGACTTTCTTGCAGACAAACAGCCCACATCTTACCTTGTCTTAAGGCAAAAGGAGTTTGCCGTAATGGTCCTGCAAGCTAAGCTGGCTAGCCTCAGTGCTTACGCATGCGGCGGCGTTCGCGCCAATGGCGCCAGCGGTTAATCCAACGCTCCAAGCGCGAGTATCGTAAACGCAGGGCATCGTCTGCGCTGACCTGATCATAACGACCACGATATTTATGCTTGATACAGGCATTGATATCGGTCCGTGCCAAATAACGAAAAATTGCTTGATTCAAAGGCGAAAAACCGCTTTTTCGCAACCAGGCAGTGCCAAAGTCCACCACCACCGCCTGGCCTTGAGCGTCGAGCAGCAAATTTGCCTTACGTTTGAGATCGCCATGGGCCACACCGCGTTGATGGCATTGTTCGACAATCGTCAACAAGCGCGCAAACCAAGCTTGGCGATCAGCAATATCGGCCCCGCGAAAGGCTTCCGACTCGATAAATTCCAACACCAAATAACCACCGGGCAACAAGCCGTAACAGCGGGGAATACCCGCCACGCCGTGCAGGCGTTGGTAGGCGGCATGCTCACGCCGCAAACTGGCACGACTCCACCAACCGCGTACACCGCGCCCCTGCGGGCATTTGATGACCAAATCCCAGCCGTTATCGCGATAGCGCAGCAATTGCCCCTGATGACCCACTTGCCAGGGCGTTTTAGCGCATTCCAGCTGTCGTTCAACCCACTCGGTCAAAGGGGCCAGTGGCAATGGCGAAGTCATCATGTAAGTTCCTGAAGTTGGGTCTGTTCTCTTGGTAACAAACAGCGGGCAGGCAATACTGCCACAGTATGGCCCGGCTCCCCAGTCTGGTGCCCGTTCAATGACCGTGAACCCAGTTAGTTAAGGAATTGCACGATGTTGTTCATGAAACCGACCCCAGCACCATCCGGCACCATCAAATCTGTGCGTCAGCACCAGCGCCAACAGGGCCCGTGTCGGCCTCAACGCTCATTTCATCGCGCTTGGCTCAGTTTCATCTTATGCAATTTCATCTGGCTATGGGTGCATCCCGCCTGGGCGCAAGAGGCTGATATTGCCGTTAATCCGCCCGTGCAAGCCGCGCCCAAGGGCGAGACCGCAGACCCAGATACTCCTGTGTCGCCAGATCAACCAGAAGAAAATAATAGCGACGAATCAACCCCAAGCGCCGATGACGCGTCTATGCTCAAAGCGATGACCGCCGAGCGCTTAGGCGAAATTATCCAACTGATCGATGCCAATGCCGTAGCTCAGGGCAATAGTTGGCGCTTTCAGTTCCAAGAGCGGCCACTATTTTTGGTGTACGACAAAGAAGCCGATCGCATGCGTTTGATGAGCCCCATCGCCGAGGCCGAGCAGCTGGACGAAGATTTACTCTATCGCATGCTACAAGCCAATTACGACGCGGTGCTTGATCCCCGCTATGCCATTGCTCGTGGTATTGTCTGGAGCGCTTTTATTCACCCATTGTCACCACTCAGCGACGAGCAATTTGCCAGCGCGGTGGTGCAAGTATTTACTGCCGCCGAGACCTTCGGAACCAGCTTTAGCTCGGGCGGCATTGTTTTTGGTGGTGGTGATAGCCAAGAGCAACACCGTCGCCTGCTCGAATCATTACAAGACTTGCTGAATCCAACAACATAAGGTACGTCATGCACATACAAGTTGCGACCTCCGCTACGCCCTCTCTGCGGAGCACCTTGGGTTGGCGCGCGCTTTCTCTGGCCGGTGCCATTGCACTGGGCCTATGCGCCCCCTCGTGGGCCGCCGAAGCGCCCTTCCCCTCCACTTATCAAGCCTTAGCTTCAGAAACAACGCTTATTCGTGGCGCCACCGTGCTTACTGGCACCGGCGAGCGCCTGAATAATGCCGACGTATTAATGAGCGATGGCAAAATCCAAGCCGTCGGCCAACAATTACAAACGCCTGCTGGCGCTAAGGTTATTGACGGCGAAGGCCGTTGGGTCACACCGGGCATTATCGATGTGCACTCCCATTTGGGCGTGTATCCCAGTCCGGGCGTCAAAGCCCACCAAGACGGTAACGAAATTACCGGCCCTGTCACCGCCAATGTGTGGGCCGAGCACGCGTTATGGCCCCAGGACACAGGCTTTGCCGCCGCTTTGGCCGGTGGCATTACCAGCATGATGATTCTGCCCGGTTCCGCCAATTTGGTGGGCGGTCGCGGTGTCACCGTGAAAAACGTACCCGCCACCAGTTATCAAGCCATGAAGTTTCCCGACGCCCCCCACGGCTTAAAAATGGCCTGTGGTGAAAACCCAAAACGGGTTTACGGCGAGAAAGGGCGTTTTCCTTCTACGCGCATGGGTAATGTGGCTGGCTACCGCCAAGCCTGGATCGATGCTCAGGAATACGCCGATAAAATCAAAGCCTACGAAGACAAACTGGCCGAAGGTGAAGACGCTAAAGCGCCCAAGCGCGACCTACGCTTAGAAACCCTAGCCGGTGCATTAAATGGCGAGATCTTGGTGCATATGCACTGTTATCGCGCCGATGAAATGATGACCATCTTGGATATGGCCGACGAATTCGGTTATCAGGTCACCGCCTTCCATCACGGTGTTGAAGCCTACAAAATTGCCGACGAACTAGCCGAAGCTGGCACCTGTGGTGCGTTGTGGGCCGACTGGTGGGGCTTTAAGATGGAAGCCTACGATGGCATTCAAGAAAATATTGCTCTGGTTGATCGCCCCGCCAATGGCTGCGCCATCGTCCATTCCGACTCGGCCGAGGGCATTCAACGCCTGAACCAAGAAGCCGCCAAAGCCATGGTGCGCGGTCAACGCGCCGGAATGGATATCGACGAAGCCCGCGCCATTCGCTGGATCACCAGTAACGCAGCGAAATCCTTAGGCATTTACGACCAAACCGGCAGCCTGGAAGCGGGCAAAATGGCCGATGTGGTGTTGTGGAATCAAAATCCCTTCAGCGTTTACGCCCAAGCCCAACAAGTCTTCATTGATGGTGCCTTAATTTACGATCGTAACGATCCCGATTACCAACCATTGTCTGACTTTATGCTGGGCCAAAGCGCCGAGGAGAACCGCTAATGAATAAGAAAATCCTCGCCTTGGCATTAAGCAGTGCGGCGCTAAGCCTCGCCCTGGCCACTCCAGCCTTCGCGCAAGATGTTCTCATCACCAATGCCACGGTGCACACCGCCCAAGATGGCCGCGTGATCGAAAACGGCCGCGTGTTGATTCGCGATGGTCGTATTCGTGAAGTGGGCACCAGCGTTAGCGCTCCGCGTGGTGTGGCCACCTTCGACGCCGCTGGCCGTCACCTTACTCCCGGTTTATTTGGTGGTGTAGCACCTGCCGGTTTAGTGGAAGTTTCAGCAGAAGACAGCACCACCGAGTCGCGCTTGGATTTAAGCGGTGCGCCCCATCAGCATCCGGTGATGCGACCCGAGTTTAATCCTATCCGTGCCTATAATCCCCACAGTACGCCTATTGCGGTGAATCGCGTGGAAGGCGTCACCTTCGGCATGGTGGGTGCCAGCGGTGGTGGCAGCTTAATTGCAGGTCAGGGCCAGTTGGCGCGCTTCGATGGCAGCTATGATCCGGCCATCAGCGGCAGCGATACCTTATTCATGCAGTTAGGCGCACGCAGCAAGAATTTATCGGGCGAAAGCCGTGCGGGCCAATACATGCTGTTGGAACAAGCCTTCGACGAAGCCCGCGCCGACCGTAAAAGCCTCGATGGTGAAGTGCGCTTAATGACCAAGCGCGGTCGTGGTGTGCTGGCAAAATTCCTACAAGGCGGTCGCGTTCTCGTCAGTGTCAGCCGCGCCGCCGACATTTTGCAGGTCATCAAATTGGCCAAGGCGAATAACTTCAAACCCATTATTTTAGGCGGCAGTGACGCCTGGATGGTGGCCGATGAAATCGCCGCTGCCAAGGTACCAGTCATTCTCAACCCATTGGCCAATCTACCCGGTAATTTCGATCACTTAGGCGCGCGTTTAGACCACGCCAAATTATTGCAAGATGCCGGTGTCACCATTGCCTTTAGCCTGGGCGACGCGCACAACAGCCGTAAATTACGCCAAGCGGCCGGTAATGCTGTGGCCAATGGTTTGGAATGGGAAGACGCGCTGGCTGCCATCACCAGCACGCCGGCCGAAATTTTTGGCCAGGGCGACGCGGTGGGCAGTATCGAGAAAGGCCAAATTGCCGATTTAGTATTGTGGAGCGGCGATCCTTTAGAGATCACCAGTGTGGCTGAAGCATTATGGATGGGCGGTCAGTCGATGCCGATGCAGTCACGCCAAACCAAGCTGCGTGATCGCTACCTGGAACAAGATCCAGAGATGCCACGTCAATATATCAAGCCTTAAGGCCCAAGGTTGATCTTTTATTGATTGCTTGTTGATCTTATCGCTACGGTATCGGGGAGGCTTCATGCCTCCCCTTTTATCTGTTTTTTTATTTTTCAAGCAAGGCATTTTTCAACCCCTGGGTGGGCCATCTCGGCTATTATTTCTGCCCGATTAAGCGACGAATAAAATTGCGATGAAAGTCCCCGACAGCGGTATGCCCGACGAAGACTACTGGAATCAGTTGATGGATATTCCCGCCATCATCGATTGGTTAGCATGCGATGCCCAACACGATACAGTGGTCGAAATCGGCTGCGGTTATGGCAGTTTTACCCTGCCCTTAGCCTCACGCTGCCAGCACTTGTATGCTTTCGATATCGAGCCCGCCATGGTGCAGCGCTGCCAGCAAGCTTTACTCAATGCCAATATCCCCTGCACATTGGCCAGCCAACCTACTGATTTCATCAAAGCAGTATTAAGCCGCAAAAAATGCATTGTTAGGCAGTGTAATATCGTGGAATACGGCACCGGCTTACCCAAAAACAGTGCCGACTTGGTGCTGATTTTTAATCTCTTACACGGTCCCGATAACTTCAGTTTTTTGCAAGAAGCCCAACGGGTATTAAAGCCCCAAGGACGTTTGGCGGTGATTCATTGGCGTAGAGATATCCCCACGCCGCGCGGCCCCGATGTATCCGTACGCCCCACGGCCACTGAACTCCACCCCAGCCTGCAAGCTTTAGGTTTTGAGCTGCATCAAGCCAGCACGGCGTTAGGCGATTTTCACTGGGGTGCCCAATGGCGTTTGGAACCTTCGTTGCCGTTACCCAAATCCACAAACAAACGCTAAATACAGCCAAAACAGCCGCATATAACCGCCCGCGCATAAAACCTTGGCATAACAGACCGGACATCAAACTAAGGCATAAAGCTAAGGCATAAGGCCAACACACGGTTGCCAAGCAACAACAGCACTTGTTGTTACACCGCCTTTAGATGCTCTACCTCAATAAACAATGGCATTAGTGGTAAATACAAGGCTGTGCGCACACTGCGTCCTTCCAGTTTTTGCATGACGCGCGCGTAGTTATTCAATTGCTTTTGATAGCGTGCTTTTTCGTGGCTGATAAACTGCGCCAAGCGCTCACCTTCATAAGCCGAAGTCTTGTAGTCGACTATCCAGCGCACATTGTTTTCGTCAACAAAGGTGCGGTCGATAATCAAGGTTTGTAAGCGCCCGTCGAGCCAGGCATTAAAGGCCAGCTCGCAACTCGACTCGCTGTGGCGCTGCAAAACCCAGCGTCCACGCTCATCTTGTAACACCATTTGCAAGGCTTTCGAGACTCGCAATGTGGCTTGGCTTAAATGCTGCTGCGGCACGCCCAGTAAACGTAAACGATGGCTGATCATTCGGTGATCTTGCTGCACGCGCTCGGCGTTCCACTGTTCTACACCTTCATTGGCCATCCGTTCTAACCACGCATGCACCACGGTGCCGATATGGCGCGCGCGCATACCCGCCCAGGCAAAAGGTGTGGTGTCTTCTAAGCTGGCCGGGCTCGGCCGTTTGGGCCAATGCACACTGTCTGGCGCTGGCGGTAGCTGCCATTGGGCGGTTAAACGGCGATACGGTCGTGCCGCCATTTCGTGCTGAGCAAACAAGGCTAATTGATCCTGCCCCGGGCTCTGGTTCAGCGCCAGGTTTTCTACACCAATCGCCTGTTGTTTATGCCAGGCCCGTTCAAAATCGGCACTCACTAAGGGCCACAACTCCGCCAATAAACTGCCCGCAGGCGGCGGCTTTAAGGTGTCGTTATCGTCGTCGGGTGGTTTCACCGCCCCCAGTAGATGCAAACAGCGCCGGGCTCGAGTGGTGGCCACATATAACAAACGCAATTGCTCTTGGCGCTGTTGTTCAGCATCTAAGGCGCGGATATATTGCTGAATGGGATCGGACTCATCGCCCTTGGCCTGTAAAGGACCAATAAGTAAATCCATGCCCTGACCGGGGCGTGTACGTTCTTGCCAAAGTAATAAGCCTTGGGAACCGCTAGGGCCTTTTTGGCCCAAGCCGGGCAGAATGACGGTATCGAACTCCAAGCCTTTGGCTTTGTGAATGGTCATCAGCTTCACCCGTCCCGCCTCGGGCGAGGCGTCGGGACGCGCGTAGAGGGCTTGGAGACGTTCCACCAAAGCCACCGGATCGTCGCAATCACCGGCTACATCGAGGCTTTCCAGTAGCTGGAAAAAGGCGTCGGCATCGGCGCGTTCCCGTTCATCGCGCAGGCAAGCCGCGCCCCCTAGTCGACGCCAGGTCGATTCCACCAAAGTGCGTAAGGCTAAGCGGCGGCGCTGTTGATGGGCCTTCAACAAAATGGGCAATACCCGTGGCAAACCCTGTTGTTGCGTCAATGGCAAGCGTTCACAGAGTTGACTCAAGGCGTGCAGCGGTTGTAGCGGACGTGGCCCCAACCACGTATCGAGGGCAGCTAACTCCAAGCCACACCAAGGCGCACGTAACACGGCCGCCCAGGCCGAAACATCACCGGCGTGCATTAAGGCTCGGGTCAAGGCGTAGAGATCTTGCACTACCGGTTGGCCAGCCAAAGATTCAATTTCCACCGCTTCAAAGGCCACACCGGCGCGGCGTAAGGCGGGAATAATGGCCAGTAAGTCGTTGCGTCGCCTAACCAACACCGCCACATCGGCTTGGGGATGCTGCCCATCATTCACCGTGGCCAAAGCGAGTTGGGCCACTTTTTCCGCTTCCTGTTGCAGGGTATCGCCCCGCTCGCCCAATAAGGGATGCAAAGCCACTGCCGCGCCACTTGCTGGATCGTCACGGGCCACCGCGCTGGCGCTATAGCTGATTTGCTCGGCATCGGCTTCATCGGCCGAGGGGAATAAGCGTGAAAAACTATCGTTCACCCAAGCCACAATGGCCGCTTGGGAACGGAAATTCGTATTGAGCTGAATACCGGCTAAATTCACCGGCCCCAAGCCATCGCGCTGGGCCTGCATGAATAAACCCACTTCGGCCTGGCGAAAGCGATAAATAGATTGCATCGGGTCGCCCACCAGAAATAGGCTACGGCCATCGTCGGGTTCCCAGCCTTCGGTGAGACGTTGCAGCAAAGTGACCTGTGAACGCGAGGTGTCTTGGAATTCGTCTACCAATAAATGACGAATACGGTAATCTAGCTTCAATGCCAAGTCGGTGGGTTGGTCGTCGTCGCCCAATGCTTGCAGGGCACGCAAAGCCACTTCGGGGTGATCCACCTGGCCCTGTTCTTGAAACACCAATTGCAAATGGGCCAAACCCAATTTCAGCACCTGTAATAAGGCCGCCAGCAGCTGCCATTGCTCGTGGCGATATTGCGCAGGCGGCAAACAACGCACAAAGGCCATGTGCTGCAGCAAAGTAGGATGCCCGCGCAGATCAGCCACCACGTGGGCCAGTTCTTCTTTGATTTCCTTGCCTTCTTTACTGGTGGGCAAGCCTTGGTTTTTATTCCAGCGTTTACGCCAACTGCCGCTGGTGGTGGTGAGCAATTGAATAAGGCCATGCCAGTGGGGCAAATCGTCGGCATCGGCCTCGGGCCAGCTATCGAGCAAACCCCAGCGGGCAATATCGGGTTCTTTATCTTCGGGCACATGTTCGGCGGCAAATTGCAGACAATGCCACAGCACTTGTTTGGCCGGTTTTAATAGTCGGTCCAACAGCTGCAAGCGCTCGGCCACTTCGCGTTCTAGCGCGCCCTCTAAGGTTTCGCGATCGCTGGTATCCAGATGCAGGAACAGTTGCCACTGCTGACGCTGGGATAACATTTGCGCCAAGAGTTCTTCGCTACGTCCGTAGTCGCCATCGAGGTGACTGATGAGCGTGCGCACCGCTGCGTAATGTTCTTCGTCCAGGCCATCACCTCGTAAACAACGCCGGGCGGCCTGGCGGTAGAGCTCTTGGGATTGATCAGTAATGCGCGGCGAAGAACCAAAACCTGAAAGAATCGGCAATTGTCGCGTTAAGCTGGCATTGAGCGCATCGATAGTGAGAATACGCAAACGGCTGGGGTGCGCCAATAATGACCACTCGCGTTCGGCATCCCGCACCAAGGCCGCGCGGCCCAACTGCCAACTTTGGCGTTGAAATGGCTCTGCATCGGGCGGGCAGTCACCAACACTGTTTTGCAGCGCCTGTAATACGCGCTCGCGCATTTCTCCGGTGGCTTTACGGGTGAAGGTAATGGCGAGAATTTCTTCCGGTTCATCCACCTGGGCCAGCAAGGCGAGATACCGTTGCACCAATAAACCGGTTTTACCCGAGCCCGCCGGCGCTTGCACAATAAAAGATTGGCCGGTATCCAATGCTTGTTCGCGTGCCTCTTGATCGGCCGGTTGCCAGTGCTGCGCTTGCTGAAACGGGTTCATGACCATTCTCCCGTATCCAGCTCAGTATCGGGCAGGTAACCCGCCCAGGCGCTTTGTTCTAAGGATTCGCCTGGCTGTTGACCCTGTGCGCTCGCTTGCTGATTCAATTGTTGGCCCTGCGCCCGCCAATCTTGTACCCGACACAAAGACATCAATGCACAATGCTGACACACCAAAGGATCACGTGGATCCACCACCGCCCTGCCATCGGCAAATTGCTGAGCGAGATGCCCCAGCACCGCGCGCCAGTGTTGCTGGAGTTGATCCCAATCGCCCACGGGTAAATCGCGCGCCTGATCCACCGCCGTTACCCCTGGCATGACATCGCTTTGGCGCGATAAACCGCTATACCCACGCGAGCCCGGTTTTAAATTACCAAACGCCAGGGCCGACAAGGGCTCGCGCTCGGCCAGTGCTAAGGCATACATGGGCAACTGGGGTTCTTTTGGGCGCTCGCCAAACCATTCTTTGATGGAATGCTTTTGCCCGCCTTTGTAGTCGATCACCACACTGGTACCGTCGGGTAGATGATCCATACGATCCAAACGCAGCGATAAATTCAGTGGCCCTAATTGCAGATCCACAGCCGATTCCTGCAAAGCGGCCTGGAACCCTTCGGGGCGAGATTCATCCACCGCCAGCCATTCCAGCACCGCTTTGTTTAAGCGCTGGTGCTCGGCTTGTTGTAGGCGTTCATCGTTCAGCACAGGCCACTGGCCCAAGTATTGTTCCAGTGTTTGTTGTACCGCTCGTTCCGCCACGTCGGTCCAATGTTCTTGGGGTGGCAGACGGCCATCGCTGTAGTCGTACATCAGCTGTAAGGCACGGTGCAGCAAAATTCCGCGCTGCTGCGGATTTAAACCACCACCCACACTGGCAGGTGTTTCTAAATGCCAGCGATACATGGCCAAGGCACGGAATGGACAAGCCGACTGTTCACGAATCAAACCCGCACCACCACTAACTTCGGCTTGCCGCCAAGGTGGAGCTTGGTCGTCGTGATAGGTTTCACATTCGGCCTGGGCAAACGCCTCCAAGTCGCGCCGCATGGCCAAGGCATCGCTTGCGCCTAGCTGCTGTAACCAGGTTTGTGCGTCGCCCATATCGCTGTAGTCCGACAACAACGGACTGGGGCGCAGCAGTTTATCGCCACTGCTGCGGGGCCAGCTGCACACCACTTGCGGCGCACTATGTACTAGCCAGCGGGTGACCGTTTGCGCATACAACAACTCACCTGAAGCGGTGGCATGGGCCATTTCAAGCTGGCGTTGCAAGCTGTGGGGCAGCAACGGATTAGGGCGCGGTGGTTCAGGCCAGATTTCATCGCTGGCGCTCATTAACCATAAGTAATCGAACGACAAACCCAAGGCCTGTAGCGGCTCAGTGATTAATATCGGGGCTGGATTTTGCTGGGGCTGAAAAATTTGTTGCGCAGCCAGCTGCTGGAGTTCATGAATTACTTGAGCCAAGGAACAGCGGGGTAACACTTGCTCTAGAGATGCCAACTGTTCCAAGCATTCGTAAAAGGCACCTAAGGCTTGATATTCACGGCTAGAAAAATGGCGACTACCGTTTAGTGCATCGTCGGTATCTTCTTGTCCCGCTTGCTGAGCGCTTTCTTCATCGGGCCCCCAGCCTAAATCGGTCAGCGCTTGGGCGATGAGCTCGGCCCATACCACGGGCCCGTTAAAGTCGGGGGCCTCACGGAGTAAATTCCGAAATTCACGCCAGCGCGAAGCCCAGGCAGCGCTGCGCCACGGCGTCGCCTTTTGACCACCGGCCTGGAATAGCACTTGAGCCAGGCTGGGGCGCGCCAGGTTTAATTGGCGCAGGCGTATTTCTAACTGAGCGGCGGCGGCTTCGTCCACATTAACAAAAGGGCTGCGCAACAAGCGACTGACCTGCGGAAAATCCAACGGCTCTAAGATCCAACGCAAAGCCAGCAGTGCATCGAAAATCACCGGCTCTTCTGCCAACGGCCAGCCTAGCGAGATATTGAACGGACGCTCGCCCTCGTGGTGGCCACGCAAGGCGGCTTTTGGGTTGAGCACTTCGGTAAAGACGTTTTCTAACAGTTGGCGGCGTTCATTGAGATCCAACACCACCACGGCGATATTGGCTTTAGGCTCACGCCGTAAGCAGGCTTGCGCCCAGCTGGCGGCGGCGCGCACTTCGTCTTCGGCATCGGCTGCTGCCACCGTCAACACCGAGTGCTGACCGATACTTAACGCCGCTTGAGTGCTCGAGTGTTGTTGCGTGTTGTTGATGCCGCTGCTGTCGGCTTGGTTTTCTTGATCGTCACAGCCTTGCTGAGGCTCTGGTAAGCAAGCAACGCGACAACCTTTACTGATCAGAGTTTGTTGCAAACGCTCCAATTCCGGCGGCCACTCGTGGAAACCCGCAAACACCAATTGCTCGGGCAGCGTGCGTAAATCGCGCTCAAAAACATCGTTTAAGTGATTGGCCAACATGGCCTGATCGATGGCACCCAGTTCTTCAAGCCGCTGTCGGTAGGCGCTTATCCAACTGGCAAGCACTTTGGCTTCCACATCGGGTTCGTCCAAAAGCGCGCTTTCATCTAAGCCATGGGCCTGCAATAAACGCCAAGCTTCACCTGCTGGCTTAACGCATTGGCCCGGTACCGGATTAATGCGCTCACCACCCAATTCAGCTGGCGCTGCGCTAATTACCTGACGCCAAATCCGCTCGCTCTGGGCGTCGCTTAGCACTTGGGGAATCATCTCATTGAGGGGTTCGTCCAGCGCGCGTCGGCACCATGCCCCCCAAGGCAAAACATCCACCCGAGCCCACACCGACTCGCCCTGAGCCACCCGCCACTGGGCATAGGATTCCAGCACCATGCGCGCTAAGCGTTTATTGGCGGTAAGCAGCGTAATACCCTGGCCTAGCAGACCCTGAAGCTCGGACCATTCCATGGTCTTGCGTACGGCCTTGGATGTGGCTTTGGGTGCCACATCAAAAAGCGATTCCTGTTTCATTTACATCTTTGTCATTACGAGCGCTAAGACAGCACCCAAGCGGCGGGTGAAGTGCTCATTTAAGCATTAATGGCCGCTCTGACTGAGCAGCAAACCACGGTGTTCACTAAACGGCCAGCTGCCCAGAGCGTTTCAAGCGATGGTATTCGTTGACTAAAGCGGCAGCCAATTGCTCGGGCAATACATCGAGCATGTGTACCCCTTGATAACCCAGTTCTTGGTGCGCTAAACGTCGTGCAGCTAAGTAGTCGTCGGTGGCGTAAAACTTTAACGCACCTTCGATATTCGAAGGCGGTGTGCGCAAAGTGTGATCTAACACCGCTTCACGCAGATCAGCAATGACCACCAGATGGCGTCGACGCATTAACTGTGCCGCAGCCAATAAGTCTTGATAGTCTTCATCGCGGGTGTTGGTCAGTAACACAATTAAAGAACGGCGCCGTTGGCGTTTCAAGACTTGCTGAGCCACGGCCATGTAATCGGTGGCCACCGGGTGGGGTTGGAGATCGTACACGGCATTTAATAAACCATTGAGTGTGGCTGCACCTTTGCGCGGCGCAAACCAACGCTGCTCGCCACCAAAGCTCATCATGCCCACCGCATCGCCCTGGCGTAAGGCCGAAAAGGCCAACAACAACATGGCATCGAGCGCATCATCTAAATGCCCGCGACCCGAACCATTGTGGCGCATTCGACGACCACAATCGAGCAACAATAATAATTGTTGATCGCGATCTTCTTGGTATTCGCGCGAGATCAAACGACGATAACGGGATGTGGCTTTCCAATCCACTTGCCGCAAGGCATCGCCGCCACGGTAATCGCGCAGCTGATGAAAATCGCCCCCCTGGCCACGGCGCGAAAACTGATGGATCCCCAATTGATCCAAACGCTGTTGTTGGGCCAGCATGAGGTACAGGCTCAACTCCGCATAATTGGGGTAAACCCTGACTTGAGTCTGCTCGTAAATACGACTGCGACGCTGCCATAAAGACCAAGGCGAGCTGATTAATACATCGCAAAAGGCAAATTCAAAATCGCCCCTTTGTTTCGCCTTTACCTGATAGCTCAGCGTATGCGAGCCTTGTGCGGCCAGCTCAAAACGCTGAGGCAAACCCGAACCTAGCTCGGCACCCAGATCAAAGGCTGCGGGATAACCATCAAACAACAAACAACGCAAACGTCGTGGATATTCATGCTTAAGATGCAATTGGACTTGACGCCAAACCGCTACCGGCAGATTTTCATCCATCTGCCGCTGTACTTCAGGCAGGGGCGTGCGAGCCAAACGTACAGCGTCGATCAGGCACGCCAATAGCAACACAATAAGGGTTAAGAGGAAGTACCAACCATAAGCGGGGAAAAAACTCACCCCCACACTTAGCGGAATCAGGCAGACGCCCAACCACAATAAACCACGGCCGGGCACCCATTGTTGGCGTGTTTTCAGCATACTCATCGAGCGCCTGCGATTTGCACCATGAACAACATTAAGCCCGGCACATTATTCACGCGGCGCATCGACGCTATCGACCAGCTGTAATAACACACCATCTACGCTATGGCCGCCAATTTCTAAATCGGGTGTGAGCTGAACCCGATGGCGTAGCACAGGCAAACACATTTGTTTTACATCATCGGGCGTGACAAAGTCGTTACCTTCAGCCAAAGCGTGAGCACGCGCTGCACGCAATAAAGCGATGGCCGCGCGCGGACCAGCTCCTGCATCTAAGCCTTGCCAACTGCGCGTGGTGCGTACTAAACGCACAATGTAATCTAATACGGCTTCATCCACATGGATGGCAGCGGCCGCCTGCTGCAAAGCTTGAATAGTGGCCGGGTTAAATAAAACTTGCAGGTCCGATACATCAAGTTGATCACCCACTTGAGCGGAGGTGACTTGGCGAACGAGCTCGCATTCTTCGGCCATGCTGGGATAGTCGATTAAAACATTCAGTAAAAAGCGATCCAGCTGAGCCTGAGGCAGCGCATAGGTTCCCTCTTGTTCCAAGGGGTTTTGAGTCGCCATCACCATAAACGGCTGCGGTAATGGGTGGCTCTGCCCTTCGATCGTCACTTGCTTTTCCTGCATCGCTTCCAGTAAAGCCGCTTGGGTTTTTGCCGGTGCGCGGTTGATTTCGTCACCCAGTAAGAAATGACAAAAGATCGGTCCACGGCGTAAATGGAATTGCTGCGCTTGCATATTGAACATCACATGACCGGTGATATCGCTGGGCATGAGATCTGGCGTAAATTGCACGCGCGCAAAACGCCCACCGATAATCTGCGCTAAGCTGCGCAGCAGTAAGGTTTTACCCAGGCCCGGTAGACCTTCTACCAAGACATGGCCACCAGCTAGCAGGGCTACAATCACTTGGCGTACCACTTGCCGTTGCCCCACCAATACCCGTGCAATTTCGCGTTCCAGTGCTCGTAGCTGCGCTTCGGGTTCTCCTGCCACTGCGGCTTCAGCTGCGTCAGAATCCAACGGTGTTGCCGTCACGGTAAACTGCGCCTCACTCGGCACTGAAGCCGATTCGGCTACCGCCTCCTGCGCCAGTGCTTGATCGTCCTTGCTCATAACCTCTTCCTTGCTTGCGGGCTGAGTTGTTGCCGCAACTGAATCGACCTTGGGCGTCACTTTGGGTGCGATATCCGGTTTTTGCATCGCACTTTCGAAAGGGTCGGCCGGGTCTTGATGTTGTTCCGTCATAGCTTATTGCTCACAACTAATAATCAAAGAGGTCACGCAATATTTAGTGACTGCCTTTAGTGATTGGTTTTAGCGGTTGGTTTTAGTGACAGGGAAAAGCATAGGCGTATCGTGTAAACAACTCAATCGCCATTAAGCAGCTTAAAACCCATCAACACGCCTTAAGGCTCAGCCAATGGCCGGGTTTCGGGCATCCACATTAAACGCTGTAAAAGCTGGGTTAATCTCAGGAGATCGCGCTCCGAATAACGACCTTCATGGCATAACATTTGCTGGTCGCTTGTGCTTAAACCCGAGTGCTGCACAATCCACTGCCACTGCTGCTGAACCTCAAGCTGACAGAGCTTACTGTGATGTTGTAGCCAACGCTGGCGCACACGATCTTTGCTGGCTTGAACCATGTGCTCGCCCGAGCGATGACGCCATAAGAAGTCGGCGCTGGCTTGTAAGTGTTCACCTAAATGGCGTCGCTCCTGGGTATCGTCTTGCAACAAAGTACCCATACGTAAGTTACACCGCCATAGCCACAACACCAGCAGTAGCGCTAGTAGCACAATCACCCAGTACGCATGCCGCCATAACCACTGGCCTAAGCTCGGCCATTGACGGTGATACGCCAGCCACACTTTAGCACCATGTTGCACGCCGGCCAGTTGGTGCACAAACCATGCGTGGTCTTCGGCTTCCAGCTCATGGTTAGTCAGCATGCTACCACTGGCCAATACGGTTAAGCGGCCATCGCCAATCTCGTATTGAATAAGATCAAAACGTCCTTCACTACCTAAGCTTCCCGATGGTTCAAAAGTGCCATCCATACTCAAATACTGATAGTGCTCACCGGTGTTAAAGCGCACGGAAATATCGGTTTCATCTTCATCAAAACTAAATACCGTAGGCTCATCATCGCCCTCAAGGCTGGCTTCTATGTATAAGCCCAGATCTTCGTAAAAGCCGCCCAGGAATATATATTCGTCTTCATCAAGTTCGTAACGGGGCACAATAGCCACCATTTGCCCGCCATCGTTTAACCAGGCCCATATACGCTCTTGACGCTCGATGCTTAAAACTTCGTGTAGACCATTACTTAATAAGGTGATATCTAAAGGCAACTCACGCTCGAAAAGCTCGCTCATGGTTAAACGTTGAACCTCGGCACCGCTGCGGCTTAAAAAGCGCGCCATGGCCAACCAACGATCATTGCGAGCTTCGGCTGAGTAGCCTACATGGCGCGTGGTTTCAACCTTATCGAAGTTATAAAAAAACCACGCAATACCACCACCAATTAGCACCGCCAGTACCAGCATCAGCAAATACCGCTGCCAAGGAATAGCCCTCATGTGCTCACCTCGAACCATTGCGACCACGACGCATGGAGTTGCTCTACGCGCGCGCGTTCTGGCAGCCGCGTGCCATAAGCCGCTTGAATCCAAGCTTTCGCTAAGTGATCAAAATACTGTGCTTGTGGACCTTGGCAATGCGCTCGCACCCAACGGCGGCATTCGCCCTCGGTGGCGCTTTCAGGAATGGGTACCGTTACCGAACTCGCTAAACGCTGCAAAGAGGCACGATACAACAACGCTAAGGCTTCACGTATTTGATCGGCCTGTAGCAAGGCGGCCACTGCAGCGGCGATATCATCGGGCAGGCTGAGGTGATTATCTTCAGGTGTTATTTGCGCATGAAAGACCTCGTTTTGCGCTTCTTGGCGCATATTTGGCGTGATCCAACCCAAGGCATTCGCCAGATAAATACCGCCCCAAATCAATAAAGCAAACACCAACACCCACATCACCAACTCTAAGATCACCGCAAGCCATTTCACAAAAGGAAGCTGAATATTTTCTTCCTCTTCTTCGAGCGCTTCTTCAACTTTGCGGTATTGCCATTGTTCAAACACAAGTTCTTCACCAAAATCTTTATCGCTCAGCACCTCGCTGAGTAAAGCTTTTGCTTCTTCCCGGTTATGAACGGTGGTTACTTCTTGCTCGGGCTCATGATCTTGAGCATGGGCGGTATTAACATGGCCTACCAACAGGCTACACGCCAAGACCACACTGGCCAACGGTGCAAGCGCCGCCAGCAAAAAGCTATGTAGCGTCGCTGAGTTGGCTTTACTGTGCTGGGCAGTCGTCGATCTCGTATCTACATTTGGGTGAACAGCAGCAGCTGGTTCCTCTGGATGATCCCGAACTTCGTTACGCAAGCGCTGGCCCAAATCGCGGAACATTAACTCTAAGTCCCACGCCTCCAACTGGGTGCGGCGTGCCAGATAGGCCGCAAAGCCCGCTGCCACAAAGAAGGGCGCGATAAGCGCCATCACCAGAACCATGAACAACAAGTTCAACCAAGGGGCGATGGTATCGATGGTCCAGCCACCGATCACGGTTTCATTTAAAGGGTCGGCACTAAAGAACTGAACAGCCAGATACACCCCTAACAACAACACTGCCTCAAAGTGAAAACACATCACAATCAACCACGAGGCCGCACTTTGGTTATGGGCTAACAAATCCACACGTTGACTGCGCTGCGCACCTTTTAGCCCCTCCAACATACCCACTGGCATGGTGAAGGTACGTTGGGGGCTAAGTCGCCGCCACAATAAATAAGGCAACAAAGCAACAATCTGCTTAGGCCGAAAAACCGTAAAGCTTTGTTTGATCGTTGGCGCTGTGGCAAATACCCGCTGGCTAATCCAATACACCAAGGGCCATTCGTAAAGGGGCTTCAACCACCACAGCAACAAGAAAGGAATCCAGGAATCGGCCCCCAGCGTCAACAGCAAGCTGGCGGCGATGGGCAGGCAAGTCATGAACCATAAAGACACTAAGGGCGCAAACCAACGCCGCGCCATAACAAAGCCTAAGTCGTGGGCTTCCCAGTGCAGTCGAGGGCGAATACGAATACTCGAATCAGCGAGACTCACGCCATCCTCCCGCCACAACAAAATACAAAATCAACAACAGCCACAAGCTGGCACCCACCACATATTTCACGAAGGCAGGAACACTATTTAATGGCGACCAATAGGCTTCAACAAAGGCGGCCATCACCAATAACAACATACCGCCTAAAAGTAGCTGCACGGCATCTTTGGCCGCTGCTCTTAAAGACTGCATACGACTCAAGCGCCCCGGCATCCACAATGCTTTACCTAATAGCAAACCCGCCGCACCGCAAATACAAATTGCCGTTAATTCAAAGGCGCTATGGCCAGCAACAAATCCCCAAAAGGTTTCAATATAACCACGCCAGGTTAAATAACCCGCTACGCCGCCTATTTGTAAGCCATTAAAAACGAGGAAAAAAATACTGCCCAAGCCCAGTAACATGCCGCCGGCAAAGGTACGAAAGCCAATGCCCACATTATTCATAATGTAATAACCGAACATGGCAAAATTGGATTCGGCAGCACGGTTTTCGCGGCGTCCCAGATGTTCGTTGCCCGGATCGTACATGGTTTCAAACTGGGCCACGTTGTAGCCATCAGTGATCATGTAAATGCTATCGGGAAACCAATAAGCCGCCAGACCCATCGCAAATGCTGGCAGCCAAAATAAACCCAACGCCAACAGCACCACACCACGGTGACGCCACACCACACCAGGAAAACCGAATAATAAGAAATGGGCAAAACGCCATAGCCAATGACCACGATGGCGATACAACTGGCGCTGGCCACGCACCGCCAAGCTGTGCAAAACACCACACAAGGCAGAGCTGTAATGGCGTTCGTTGGCAATGGCGTAGTGCGAGCACACCGCCCGGTATAAGGCAGGAAAGCTGGCCATACTGCGGCTGATTTTCTTACTCGATTCCAGCTCATCGAGCATCTCTTCAAACTGCTGCCACGTGGCTTGGTATTGGGACTCAAACTGCTGTTGCTTCACACACCACTTCCATTTACGAACGAACCAAGCTATTGGCGATACGAACCAAGGTCTGGCTCGCTGACTCCCCCGCTGTTGAGTTCACATACCCGCGCTCGATCAAAGCTTGTACTACATGCTGGGCCAACTCGTCGGCACGGCTGGGGGATAACTGCTCACTGCGTTCGGCAAAATCTAAAATGGCGCGCTCTTCATTGGCTGATAACACCATTTGCAGTGGCAAGGGTTCCGTTTTGGGAATGGCTCGTCGTTTACCATTAGCCGTAACGTGAACCACCAAGGTACCCGCGGCCATATCGCCCAAGCGTTTAAATTGGGGATGAATCAACATACTTAGCAGACCTAAACCGTAGAGAAAGGGTAAAAAGTCCACCGCACGTAGTAAATTTCGAATTAAAGAAGAGCTCCAAGTCAGCGGTGTGCCATCGGCATGAACCACCGCCAGACCCAACTGCTTTTTGCCAGGGGTTGCACCTTTGAGCACTTCAAACACGACCGGATACAGCCATTCCATTAAGAAAATGGTCAAAAACAGCAGGCCGTTCCCCAAATTGCCCAAAGTGCTGCCCACAATGGCAATCGCAAACACAATGGAATACCGAATCACAGCATCCACTAGCCAAGCCAGTGCGCGTGTCACTGGCCCGGCCACACTCATTGTCAGCACTACGCCTTCGGGCGTTTCGAAATGACTAAAAGTATCGAGTGCTGCTGGTTTATCCACAGCCTGTACCGTCCTTGTTTATAGCCCTTGACTAGACAACACACCAATCATGGCAACTTGAGCAACAATACCCAGCACAATTAAAGCGATATACAGCCAAGCGAAAATCTTTTCCCAAACACGGGTTTCGCGCGGCGGCCCGAAATCGTTAGCGCCATCGCTACCCGGCATAAAAGTCAGCACCAAACCTAAAATGAGATTCACAATCGGCACGATAAAGAGAAGCAACCACCAGCCCGACTTATTAATATCGTGCAAGCGGCGAATTCCGAAAATTGCTCCCAAAACGAACATTGGGATCATGGCCAGCAACATGCCGCCACTGGTCATACCAGCAAGAATATCGGCATCGGTGGCATCAAGGGAAAACATCACCGGCATAAAGACCGCCATAGAGATGCCACCCACAAAACCTAAGACCAAACTCCAGGCCAAGTAACTCAAGCGCCCAAAGCGCCCGGCCGGAGAAAATGGCGGGGTTTCGTCATAAGCCTCGTCAAATGCGCTGGCATTAAACGATGCAGACGGTGCGCGATACGGATTTTGTTCTTGCATACTGATGACCTATGTTGTGATGAATTATTAGGTCTTCCGTGAGTTCGGCTTCCATTGGGAGAAATCGTTCCTCCCCAGCCTTCGCCAGAAAAATTCAGTATAGCAGTACCAAAAAGACCCATTGATCCCCTTTGCTAACGGTCGCCATTAAATAACGGCCACCCTGGTGATTCACACTCTTTATGCTTATCTCAAAAAACTAAGTCACTACCGGCACTAAATAAAGCAGCCAAGCCGCACAAACAATATCGGCCATTTACGGCCATACATTCTCGTTAAATAAAATCAAAACCAGGAAAAACTGTGAATACCCACCGAGCAGGCCGTAAAAGGTGAACCCCCAAGCGCATCCAAACAAAGTAACAGTGCGGCACTAAAAGTGCTTTAAGAACACGAGCTACTGCACGAAAACAGGTAATTAATGCTTTGTACTCAGGCACCATTTGCCACCACCCAGGGCTGGCATAAGAAAAGGTGAAGCGGCGCTCGATAACGCCAAAGATAGGAAGAAACAAACGAAAAAAAGCCCCGCGCAACACAGGGCTAACTCGCAAACCATCACGCAGAATCCGCACCAAACCACGCGCGGTTGCCTGGAAGATTAATGTGTGAACTAGAAGTGGTGAGTACAGCTTTTCGTATCAGCAGGGCTAGGAAAACTCATACTCAAAGTGCAGCTCAACGATAACTTCACAAAGTGCTCAAGCCGGTCCGTTGATCATGGCCGTTTGGAGATATGCAAGCACCTGTTGAAGATCTTTATCAAGTATGAAAAAAACCGTAACGCCTCTTAACGATCCGCTTTACGGCGTCCTGCCATTACAAAGAAAGATCCAAACATCAACACACCAATCATCGAAATCATGCCCCAAAGGTTGATTGTGGGTATTTCAACCGGATCGGGTAAATCGATACCCGCTTCCACAGCAAAGGCACCGGCCGAGAAAATGTCTTCACCAGTGAAGGGAGACGCAATACTTGGTAGATAAACATTGTTCACCAAGTCGTATACGGCAATGGGCTCAGACCCTTCGTCGGTCACTAAAAACGCTTTTCCATCGCCTACCGCCAAGCCATCGATATCGGTATAGCCCGCCGGATACGGTGCCACATCGGTCATGGTGCCATCTAAAGCGATACTCACCAGTTGGGCGGTCGAGTCATTAACACCATAGATAATACCGGTGTCGGGATCAGCATCGATACCACTCACACTCACATCCTGCCCAAAGGGGGCAATCTGCGTGGCGAATAAGGTATCCATCTCGATGCTAAAAAAGCCATTGGTAAAACCATCGGCTGCAGTGCCATACAAAACACCATCAACAATGGCCAAACCGTCCATACGCTGAATGCCATTAACGTCGGTAATTTGACCTAACAGCTGAGGTGCGCCGCCGTCATAAGAAATGGCGTACAAGTCGGTGCCCGCTTCAAAGTCATCACCACCCGATTGGGTATATAAAATCCGACGATTCGCAATATCGGCAGTGGCACCCCAAACGCCAGTAGGTACGGCAGGCGTGGCAGAACCGCTATCGGGCGCAACAGCGAAGGCGCCATTCAATGTTGAGGTGGGGTCAATACTGTTATCGGTAGTGCCCACAAACAACATATTGCTTAAAGCAGGCACACCACCATTGGTGGAAGGTGACCACACTTGTGGAGTGCCCTGGGGTTGTGAGGTTTCACTCACTTGCGCCATAACGGTGAGTGGCAAACACGCAGCGATCAGGAACAAGCTTTCTTTTGTTATCAGTTTCATTTCAGTGCTTCCAAAATTACGGAAAAAGACGTTGTTAAGCAGGAAACCCATGGCATGGCTGTGTGCATTGAACCGCCATCATCAAGCCATTAAACGGAAGTACTGTGCCCTTCACTTCCTCAT
>JAKSCJ010000454.1 GCA_022360675.1 Lysobacterales bacterium | reverse complement strand
GGCGCTACGCCCCGAAAAACGCTTGGGCGACGACGAAACCTGGGATCGCGCTGAAGAATCATTACGTTCAGCGCTGCGCAGTTGTGGCGTCGAATGGACCGAGCTGCCCGGCGAGGGCGCTTTTTATGGTCCGAAGATTGAATACCACTTGAAAGATTCGCTCGGCCGCCCGTGGCAGCTGGGGACTATGCAAGTGGACTTCATGATGCCCGAGCGTTTAGGCGCTGAGTTTGTCGACGAAGACAGCAGCCGCCAGCATCCGGTCATGTTGCATCGTGCCATTGTGGGTTCGATGGAGCGTTTCTTGGGTATCATGATCGAACATCACGCCGGAATCATGCCCACTTGGTTGGCACCGATTCAGGCGGTCGTGCTGAATATCACCGATAGCCAGCGCGAATTTGCCGAAGAAGTGACTCAGACCCTTGTGAAACAAGGCTTCCGTGTTCAAGCCGACTTGAGAAACGAGAAAATCGGCTATAAAATTCGGCAGCATACCCTACAAAAAATCCCTTACCTGCTTGTGGTTGGGGATCGTGAAGCCGCGGCCGGACAGGTGGCGGTTCGTTTGCGTGGGGGTAAGGATCTTGGTGCTATGTCCGTGGCTGATTTCAGCCAACGACTGCAGCTGGAAGTAGCTCAGCACCAAAGTGCCGAGCCCAGCGACACACAAGAGTAATAGTAACAGGACGGAGAGTCACTCATCGCCAGTAATAAAGAAAACCGCCGTAACGAAGAAATTCGTGCGCGTACGGTCCGCGTCATCGATCAGGAAGGCAACCAAGCCGGTGTCATGTCTAGGGACCAAGCGCTTAGCCGCGCCTATGAGGTAAGCCTGGACTTGGTGGAAATTGCACCCAATGCAGAGCCACCGGTATGCCGCATCATGGACTACGGTAAACACCGTTTTGAAGCGGCCAAAAAAGCCCAGGCGGCGCGTAAGAAGCAGAAACAGACCCAAGTGAAGGAAGTTAAATTCCGTCCAGGTACTGAAGAAGCCGATTACCAAGTCAAGCTGCGCAATGTGCGTCGTTTCGTTGAAGACGGTGATAAGGTCAAAATCAGCCTGCGTTTCCGTGGTCGCGAAATGGCTCACCAAGAGCTGGGCATGGAAATGATGAAGCGCCTGGAAGCCGATTTGGGTGAAACCGTCGTCATCGAACAGCGTCCGCGTATGGAAGGCCGTTTGATGGTGATGATGATGAGCCCGAAAAAGGCCACCTGATCGTAACCGAACTCGCCAGTTTTCCCAATACGCGACGCTGCCGCTTTGCAGCGCGCGGCGCGAACGGGTAGAATTTGGCCGTTTTGCGGTGATGCTTAATCGAACTTTCAGTAGTTTTAAGCTTGCTTGAAGGTATCGATTAAGGGCAAAAAACGAACAAAGCACCGGTACAGTGCCGCTGTACTGGTGCTGCTTGTTGTCTTGTGCTCGGTTTTTTCGTTATTTCTAAGCGAAAAACCAACAACCAAGACCACAAGCTCGCTTCTCTATTTTGTGCGGCTAACAAAGCAAAATAGAGCACCCTAAAGCTTGGAGCTTTGGGGTCTAAACAAGCTGTGGTGAGCCAAGGATGATGAAGTGTATCGCTTATAAGTCGGTGCCGCTTACCTGGTGTTCAAATGCATTGAGGATCAATCATGCCTAAGATTAAAACCAAGCGAGGCGCTGCGAAGCGTTTCCTGAAAACCGGCTCTGGCCGAGTTAAGTGTGGTCATGCTTTCCATAGCCACATCCTGACCAAAAAGGATCAGAAGCGTAAACGTCGTCTGCGCGGCCGCGATTGTCTGGCTGAAGTGGATGTTCCTTCCGTTAAACGCATGCTGCCCTACTAAGGAGGTCTGGAATGGCTCGAGTTAAACGTGGTGTTATTGCACGCCGCCGCCATAAGAAAGTACTGGCCCGCGCTAAGGGTTACTTTAATGCCCGCCGTAAGGTCTTCCGCGTAGCTAACCAAGCGGTGATCAAAGCGGCACAATACGCTTACCGCGATCGTCGCAACCGTAAGCGTGATTTCCGCCGTTTATGGATCACCCGTATTAACGCCGCTGCGCGCGAATTCGGTATGTCCTACAGCCGTTTCATGAACGGCCTGAAGAAAGCGGAAATCGAAATCGATCGTAAAGTTCTGGCTGACATCGCCGTTCACGACAAAGAAGCTTTTGGCGCTTTGGCAGAACGGGCGCGCGCCAGTCTGAACTGATCCTGGTGTTCGCACCAGTCTGACGCTTAAGCTGCGTTAGATGCTGCTTTGGCAGCAAACATAATTGGGGTGGTTGTTGTTTCACAATAGCTACCTACACGACTCGGCAGTGTTGCCCGGCTGAAAAGCCATTGGGCGCACTGCCGTTTGTCGTTTTAGCGTTGTAAAAACGTATAAACATTCATCACTTAAGCAGTGTCGGCCAGCACAGCCGATGTCACTTCATGCAGAAGGGGTAGGCCCATGCAAGCGGGCGAACTGGAACAGATCGTAGCCTCAGCCCAGGAACAAATTAACCAGTGCGATGAACTCAAAGCATTGGATGATCTTCGTGTTTCGTTTTTGGGTAAAAAAGGGGTGTTAACCCTGCAATTGCGCAATCTGGGTAATGTCCCTGCCGATCAGCGCCGTGCCGCCGGTCAGGCCATTAACCAAGCGAAGCAAGCGGTAGAAGCCGCCTTAATCGCACGCAAAGAAGCGTTGGCCGAAGCCGCCTTGGCCGAGCGCCTGAAAAACGAACGCGTGGATGTGACCTTACCCGGCCGTGGTAGCAACAATGGCAGTTTGCATCTGGTCACGCGCACCATGGACCGCATGGTGGAAATCTTTACCCGCTTAGGCTTTGGTGTGGCCACCGGCCCTGAAATTGAGCACGACGAATACAACTTCGAAGCGCTGAATTTTCCGCCGCATCATCCGGCCCGTGCCATGCACGATACCTTCTACTTCCCCGATGGTCGTTTGTTGCGCACTCATACCTCGCCGGTACAGGTACGCGTTATGCGCGAACAACAGCCGCCGGTGCGCATTATTGCGCCGGGTCGGGTGTATCGCAGCGATTCCGATCAAACCCATACGCCCATGTTCCACCAGCTCGAAGGCTTATTGGTGGACGAAAACGTGAGCTTTGCCGATCTCAAAGGCATTTTGCAGACCTTTGTGAACAGCTTTTTCGAACGCGAGGTGCCGATTCGCTTGCGGCCCTCGTATTTCCCTTTCACTGAGCCTTCAGCGGAAGTGGATATTGCTTGGGAAAAAGCCGATGGCAGCACCAGCTGGCTGGAAGTTTTAGGCTGCGGCATGGTGCATCCCAATGTGCTGAACGGCTGCAATATCGACTCTGAGCGCTATACCGGTTATGCCTTTGGCATGGGTGTGGAGCGCATGGCGATGTTGCGCTACGGCGTGAACGACTTACGTCAGTTCTTCGAGAACGACGTACGTTTCCTGGGTCAGTTCGCTTAAATCGCGGGGCGGAGTTAAAGCATGAAAGTGAGTGTTGATTGGCTGGCAGAACTGACCGGCCTGGAATTAGACGGTAACGATCTGGCGAAGCGTTTCACCTCGGCCGGCTTGGAAGTGGATGAAGTCGTGCCTGCCGGTGCTGCTTTAGATGGTGTGGTGGTGGCTGAAATTGTCAGTGCTGAACCCCACCCCGATGCCGAGCGTTTACAGTTGTGCCAAGTGAACGCTGGTGGCGATGAGTTAGTGCAGATTGTTTGTGGTGCGCCCAATGCCCGCAAAGGCTTAAAAGCACCGTTGGCCACCATTGGTGGTGTGTTGCCCGGTGGCATGAAAATTAAACGTGCCAAATTACGTGGTGTGGAATCGTTTGGCATGTTGTGCTCGGCACGCGAGCTTGAGCTTAGCGAAGACACCGCCGGTTTGATGGAGTTACCCGGCGACGCGCCGGTGGGGCAGTCTTTGTACGACTACCTCACCTTAAACGACGAAATCCTAACGCTAGAGCTGACCCCAAACCGTAGCGATTGTTTGGGTATGTACGGCTTGGCACGCGAATGCGCCGCCTTGCATGAAAACCGTTGGGAAGCACCCGAAGCGCCAGCCATTGCTGCTGAAATCGACGATACGCTGCCCATCGTATTAAATGCGCCCGACGGCTGCCCGCGTTATGTGGGTCGTGTGATTCGCGAGGTGGATGCCTCTCAACCTTCGCCGTTATGGATTCAAGAACGCCTGCGCCGCAACGGTGTGCGCTCGATCTCGGCGGTGGTGGATATCACCAACTATGTGTTGTTGGAGTTGGGTCAACCCATGCACGCCTTCGATTTAAACCATCTGGCAGGTGGTATCGATGTGCGCTGGGCCGCCGAAGGCGAGCAAATGACCTTGCTGGACGGCTCGGAAATCACCATGAATCCGCGCCACCTGTTGATTACCGATGGCACCAAGCCGGTGGCTCTGGCTGGCATCATGGGTGGCCAGGGCAGCATGGTTTCTGACGATACGAAAGAAGTATTCTTAGAAAGTGCCTGGTTTGCTCCACCGGCGATCATGGGCCGCGCCCGCGATCTAGGCATGGCTACCGATGCTGCTCATCGCTTCGAGCGCGGTATCGACCCCAGCATTCAAAGCCTGGCTATTGAGCGAGCTACCGAGCTTATTTTGAAGATCTGTGGCGGCAAGCCCGGACCGCTGTGTCTGGCAGAGTCCAGCAAGCATTTACCACAGCCACAAACGGTAACACTGCGCCAGCAACGTTTGAACGCCTTGGTTGGGATCGACATTCCCACCGATCGCGTGACCGCGATCTTGCACGACTTAGGCATGCTGGTGGAAAAAACCGATGCGGGCTGGCGCGTTACCCCGCCTGCGGCGCGTATGGATTTAGCCATCGAAGAAGACATGATCGAAGAAGTTGTTCGTGTTTTCGGTTTCGATCATATTCCCGCTAAACGTCCCGGTGGTCATCTGCGCCCCGAGCCCATTCCTGAGCATATTCTGGCGCAAAGCCGTATCCGCGACCGTTTAAGCGATAGCGGTTACCGTGAAGCGGTGACCTATAGCTTTGTGGATCGCAATTTGCTTAAACCTTTTGGTTGGGATGAGGCGGTGATTGCACTGGCTAATCCGATCAGCCAGGATATGGATGTCATGCGGCCCTCGTTGGTGCCGGGCTTATTACAGGCACTTCGACACAACATTCAACATCAGCAACAACGAGTGCGTTTGTTTGAATTAGGTGCGACTTTCGATGCGAAAGGCGAGGGAACCCAAAGGGTGGCTGCAATATGCTATGGTTCTGTAGCACCTGAACAATGGGGTGCTGCGGCCCGAATGGTGGATTTTTTCGATAGCAAAGGCGATTTAGAAGCTTTGTTAGCGTTAACCGCCACCGGTGCCGAGGATCGTTTTGAACCAGTGGATCATGCATGGCTGCATCCTGGCCAGGCGGCTGCGGTTTACCGCAATGGCGAACGTCTGGGCTGGGTTGGTGCATTGCACCCCAGCTTATTGCAAGCACTGGATATCGAAGGGCAAGTTTACGCCTTTGAAATGGACCTGCAACGCTTGCAGCAACGTAATCTGCCGGTTTATCAGGCATATTCGCGCTACCCGAGCACACGCCGCGATTTATCGCTGTTGGTGCCCGAGGCAGTGACAGCCGCACAGCTGCAGCAGGCGATCAATAACCAAGGAGGCGCGGAGTTGAAGTCGGCGCTGGTGTTTGACGTATATGACGGCCCTGGAGTGGAAAAAGGCTACAAAAGTCTCGCTATAGGCTTGATTTTACAGAAAGATTCCAGCACTCTAACAGACTCAGAGGCAGACGCTTTTGTAAGCGCTCTGTTGGAAGAACTTCGTGCCCAACTGGGAGTTACTTTGCGAGGATAGAGCATGGCGCTGACAAAGGCGGACCTTGCCAATTGCCTGCACGAAGAGGTGGGCTTAAATAAACGAGAAGCGAAAGAATTCGTTGATGCCTACTTCGAGTTGATTCGAATCACTCTAGAGCAAGGCGAGCATGTCAAGTTATCTGGATTCGGTAACTTTCAACTGCGGGATAAAAACAGCCGTCCTGGGCGCAATCCCAAGACGGGGGAAGAAATTCCCATTTCAGCCCGCCGGGTTGTCACGTTTAAGGCTGGGCAAAAACTAAGAGCGAGGGTGGAGGCTTATGCTGGATCCGGGGAAGAACAATGAGTTACCGCCGATCCCTGCGAAACGATATTTCACCATTGGTGAAGTTAGTGAGCTTTGTGCTGTCAAACCGCACGTGTTGCGATATTGGGAGCAGGAGTTTCAGCAGCTTAAACCGGTAAAGCGTCGCGGTAATCGGCGTTATTACCAACGCCACGACGTGATTATGATCCGCCAAATTCGCTCGTTGCTGTACGAGCAGGGTTACACCATTGGCGGTGCCCGACAAAAGCTGGAAGGGGACGTGGCCCAGCAGGATGTGAGTCGTAGCCAGCAAATCTTGCGCCAAGTGCGCATGGAGCTGGAAGAAGTGCTGCACGTTCTGCGTCGTTGAAAGTTAATCGGTACTTCAACTTTTCATTAAGTACCCGATGTTTTGAGTATCGCCGGACTTTTGTTCGGCGATACTTTATGGCGTTCTCGTTTTAGGGCGCCCAGTCTTTATTTCTCCACTCATTTCCTAAAGCTTAACGATCTGTGGCTGATTGTTTTGCGCTTTAATTCATCGAATCTGTATTAAAGCCGGTCGCTATCCCAGCGATATCTATCTGTGGTTCTATGCCTTTTTGGCGAGCACTTCCATGCTTCTGGACTCATAAAAAACGCATGCGAGGTGAGTTTTTTTAAAAAAACTCTGGATTTTTTCGGCTAACAGGGGTATTCTACGCGGCCTGGATCGGAGCGTAGCGCAGCCTGGTAGCGCACCACAATGGGGTTGTGGGGGTCGGGAGTTCGAATCTCCCCGCTCCGACCATTTTTAACCACTGACCCCGTCATTGCTTTCAAAGGCTTTTCAGCCTGATTATTCGCGATCTCTCTTTTTTGCCTGCTCTGGCAATATTTCAATTTTAGTTTTCAATTTTAGATCTCAGCGCTCGATCGTTTTTGATCGATTCTGTG
>JAKSCJ010000212.1 GCA_022360675.1 Lysobacterales bacterium | reverse complement strand
GCGTGCCGTGCTGAATCAATGTGAATTCGTACACATAGGTTTCGCCCGGTTGAATAGCCCGTTGATTCAAACCCGAAACCCCGTCGTAACCGGCTGGGAGATCGATACCATGCCAATGCACGCTGGTGGCCTCGCGCAAGCGGTTGGTCACGAAAATTCGCACGCGGTCGCCTTCCACCGCTTCAATGGTGGGGCCCGGTGTGCTGCCGTTGTAACCCCAACATAAAGCGCGACAGCCGGGGGCGAATTCATGAACAATTTCCTCGGCCACCAAGTGAAACTCTTTTACGCCATTATTCATGCGGTAGGGCAGCGTCCAGCCATTCAGTGTGCGTACGGGTAAATAACCCTGAGGGTGGCGTTCTAACTTGGCGGGAGGCGCGATGACTTCAGGCACGGCTTGGCGTGGCATGGCGCGTAATTGAGCCATAGATTGCATAATGGTCTGACGATTATGCGCCATGCTAGACGCACCCATTTCGTGGTGATTCATCATGCGGCGAATCGGTGGCGCTTTACTTTGGCTAAGCAAAGGGCCGCTGGCGAAGGCCGCGCTGCCGCCGGCCAATAGAGTCAGCATGTGGCGTCGACTGGTCATTGCGGGCCTCCTTCGTGATGTACGTGTGGGCTTTGGTTAGGCTGAGAGGGATCTGGTTGATGATTGCTCGGTGCGCCGTGATTCATATGATGACCATGGTGGCCGCTGGCTGGCGCTTCCTTCGGTAATTCAATGGCACCCTCGGTGGCCCCTGGGCGAGCTTGTTCACTGGGCAATACCGCACCCACCGCTCGGGTGAGATCAACACGGGCTAACCAATAGTCTTTTAAGGCTTCTAAATAGCCGCCGTAGGCTTCGTATTCTTCTTGTTTGGCCTCTAGTAACTCGAATTGGCCAATCAACATGAAATTCTGCATTTCCTGACTACGCGCCACGATGGCTTCGCGTTGGGGAATGAGGCCAGTGCGATGGCGCTCGGCTCGGTTACGTGCTGCTAACATGCGCGCGTAGGCGGCGGTCACGCCATTGGCCACTTGGCCCACCAGTAAATCGCCTTCGGCCTGGGCTTGTTCGTAGCGCGCCCACTGGGCGTTGACGCGCGCTCGATTGCTGCCAAACAGCGGTAGTTCGATACCCACGGTGGGGCCGATGAAATTAACGCCGTCGGATTCCCGTTCGCCTTCCAGGCCTAAGTTGAAGTGAGGGAACCAACGTTGATCTTTGGCGATATCCAGTTGCTCGGCCAAAGCTTCGATTTCTAATTGCTTGGCGTGTAAATCGAGACGTTGCTGCAAACTGAGTTGCACAAGGTCTTTCACTTCAGATTCATCAAGAATCGGCAGCGGCAGTTGTTCCTCGGTTTGCCATGAGGTGAAGGGTGGTAAACCCATTTGTGCATTAAGGCGCGCCTTGCTATCGGCGGCCTCGGCTTGGGCGCTATCGACTTCAAGCAAGGCTTGCTCAGCACCGGCTTGAATGCGAGCGAGCTCCAACGCAGTTAGATTACCCGCGGTATGAAAACGCTGGGCCAATTGGGCCGAGTTTTCGGCCGCCTGAGCAATGACTTGATGCATGCGATAGATTTGCTCGCTGCTGACTGCATCGAAATAGGCCTCGGCCACATTGGCGGCCAGTAGCTGGAGATGAGCGGCGATTTCGGCTTTTTGTTGGTCGAGTTGGGCGTCGGCGGCGCGGCGACGAGCCGATAAAAAAAGAATATCGGTGAAGTTTTGCACTAAACCATAGCCTAGCCGCAGCATTTCACCGGCAGCGCCGGTGTCGAGCACTGAAAACTCCAACTCCGGATTACTCAAGCTGCTGGCGGCCTGCCACTCGGCCTGACTAATACCCAGTTGTGCATAAGTCACACGAACCTGCGGGTTACGCAGTAAGGCCACCTGTAGCGCACGCTCTGGGGTCAGCGGCTGGCTCAGCAGTTGGGTCACTTGCTGAGCTGCATTAGGTAAAGCGTTGATATCTTGCCAACCTTGCTCTTGAAAGCCTGGGTGGCGTTCGGCGAGCAAAGCATTGACGTCATCAATGCCACGGTTTTCAGGAATGCTGACACAAGCACTCAACGACACACTGAGTGCCAGCGCAAGCAGCGTGAAAAATTTCCCTTGAGCGATATTCGCCCGTGGCCGGGGGCGGCTGGGAATATTCATAACAATCTCCACCGCAGTGCCAAACTCAGACATAGCTGCCCGTGATGCACTACGTACACGAATCAAACGATAAATCGAAGCGTTTTTAGCGAGGCGAATGTGGCCGTAGACGGTCGTAATTCGCGCTTAGTGGAGAATGGGTGGCTTGAGTTGCTGGCCAGGATCAACGCTGTGCCACAAATGATTGATAAAGCGTGGTGCGGCTTGATGATGAACAAGCCAAAGCGCGGGGCCGTCGACGGTAAATGCGCTATGTACGCCCAACATGCAGTCGTATTGGCACTCGCAGTCGCAGCAATCGGCAGTATCGTTTGAAGCATTTGAGGCTGCCTCAGCCTGTGCTACATCAGTCTGCTCAACGTTGGCTTGGTGTTTCGCGCTTTGGTGGTCATTGCTATGGTCCATGTCAGGTACAGCTTCGCCGCGCATCTGCGCGTGGTGCAACATGGGATCCATTTCCATCATCTGCACGGCACTAACGGCCGCCATGCTGTTTTGAAACAACAAGCATGCAGCCAACAGTAACCAGAGATGACGTAAGCAATAAGTCTTCATGCTTTTATTAGAGCATGGTCACCAAGATAGGTTCAACGTTGATGTCGTATTAAGAATCAATTGTTGATTTTTATGAACAAGCATTGCGAATGAGAATAAAGCAAGAAATCAAGAGATACAGTAAGCAAGTGTTCAACATTGCGGTCTTACAGAGTCTATGTAATGTGGGTGTTCAAAGGTTAACTGAACCTACGTACCGTTTTGCGTGGCCCTGTTAGTGGATGAACAATCTAGTGGATCGGCAAAATTAAGCCGATCAACAAATTTCAGTAGATCGACAAACGGTGCAGCGAACACGACCAACTTGGCGTGAGCCTGGTACCACTTTGTGGTTAAATGTGGCGTCGAAAACTCCTGGCTTGGCTGGGGTAGATATAAAAATAGGCTACCAAGCGCCCAAGTGTGATGTTCATCAGGCTTTACCTGTGAGGTTTTTATGTTGAAGCAATGGTTTGCAGGATTATTTCTTATGGCAACAGTGATCAGTGCCCACGCCGCAGATGGCGTGATTAGCCTACCCAGTGCCCATGATGTTCCCACCACCGCTAAGCGTTTGGTGAATGCCTTAGAAGCTAAAGGCATGCGTATTTTTACTCAAGTCGATCACGCAGCCGGTGCGGCCAGTGTAGATCTGGACTTGCGTCCCACCCACTTAGTGATTTTTGGCAATCCCAAGGTGGGTACACAGTTAATGCAATGCCACCAAACTGCGGCTTTGGATTTACCGCAAAAAGCGTTGATTTGGGAAGACGAACAAGGGCGTGTGTGGTTGTCGTATAACGACCCGGTGTACATGGCCAAACGTCATAGCATTGAAGATTGCGGCCCGGTGGTGGAAAAAATTCAACAAGCGTTGGCAAACTTTGCCCGTGCGGCCACGGCTGGCGAAAAAAAAGCCTCAGGTGACGACGAAATCTTTTATTAATCGAACGCTTACGAGCTATATCTTGGCTTAACGCTGTTTACCGTAAGCTTGGTTAAAAAATGAGACGGTGGCCAGTTGACCACCGTCATCCCCCATGGGCTGCCAATCACTGGCAAGCCTCACCTTAGCGCTCCACTTGAGACCGGTTAACTCAGCCCACCACTCGTTGGTTATTCATGGTGAGTAAATCCATCGAGATTTCGGGGTGGTCTAAGTCGTATTGAAAATCTTGTAAATAACGCGCCACGTGCACACCATCCATCAGTGCGTGATTCACTTCAATGGATAGCGGTAGCAAATAACAACCATTAAGCTCAACATATTTACCGAAAACAAACTTGGGTGTGGAATCGGTACGTTTATAGTCGTGAGCGTGACTTAAGTTCGAAAAATTGATCCAAGGCAACATCGAGTAATGAATGATGTTGTTTTGATTTTGTATCCGCTGGTGTCCGGTTGAATTGGGTTGATTACGGTGGTCCATCTCGTGACTGGCTGAGTTTAAAAACTCGAAGAAATCGCTGTTGTAGTCGAAATGGCAGTAATCAAAATAATCGTCTTCGTGTAGTACGGTCATGGCTGCGTGAACTTCGTCAAGCAATACCACTTGGTTATCGCTGATGCGGTAGCGGAAGCTGCGATGCACATTAGCGCAGCGTAATGACAAATAAACGAGACTCAATGAAAAGGGATAACGACGGCTCTTGGTATGTTGCACGAAGTTAGTGATATCTAGCTGAGTGCATAAATTAAAGAACGGGTCGTCGTAATCTTTGTAACGCTCGAATATTTCTTTTCGCTTCCAGCTTTCTACATCAACGTTAATCACATTAGTCATGGGTGTATCCTCGCAAATTAATCCTTTTGTACACGGCCTTGTGTATGAGACAGGCTCGAACGAATAGGCGACGATCGATGGCAAAGATACATCCATTCAGCACATTGCCAGTGCCATCATGAAAGCGTAGTTATCGCCTTTCGTTTAGATAAAATCCTATCGAGAAAATATAGTTATTTCTAGCTAAATTAATAATCTGATACAAAGTGATGGTGTACTAGGATGCACTCAATTGGAATGAGGTGTTTTGTCTGTTTAGGATGTGAGATGACAGAATGAATAACTGGTGATGTGAAAATCAGCGATGTTATAGCGATGAATTGATCACGGGCGATAAGCGGAACTTAACGCCCGTGATTTAATCTTGATTACATTGCATCGAAGGCCGTTTATAAAGGCATGCCCATGCGCACCTTGGTGCCATTGTCGAGTGCTTGTTGAAAGGGGCGGGTGGGAAACAACAAGATCACGGTAGAGCCATAGTTAAAGCGGCCCATCTCTTCTCCGCGTTGCAGACGAATGTCGGCTTGGCGGTGATCGATCTCTCCCATTTGCCCATCGCGTCGCCACTCAACAGGGCCACTCCATATGGTATCGATACTGGCTACCATCATGGCGCCCACCATAATTAAGGTGAATTCACCAATCTCGCCCTCGAAGCGACACACCAAACGTTCGTTGCGGGCAAATAAACCAGGAATCGTGCGCGCACTGGCATCATTTACACTAAACAGTTTGCCGGGCACGTGGCGTGTCGTTAGCAAACGCCCGTTGAGCGGCATATGCACCCGGTGATAGTCGCGGGGCGATAAATAAATGGTGCTAAATGCGCCATTGAGATAGTGATCGCTCCACGCATCATCAGCACCCAGCAAAGCGGGCAGAGTGTAGTCGATGCCTTTGGCTTGAAAGATGCGATCTTCGTGAATATCGCCCATTTGGCTGATGGTGCCATCGCTGGGTGCTGCCAAAGCATGGGCATCGCCGGGGAACTGGCGGCTGCCATCTTTTAACTCACGCGTGAAAAACTCGTTGAAGCTGTTGTAGTCCTCGGGGCGACGGGAGCGTGCCTCGTCTAGATTGATATTGAAGGACTCAGCAAAAGCGCGAATTAATAAATTCTTGACCCACGGAGTTTTGGCGCGGGCAACACGATTCACCAACTGGGTTAAGGTGCGTTGGGGCAAAGCGTGCTGTAAGGCCGCAAATAAATGATCGGTCACTTGGCTCATTTTGTGATTATCCTTGAGCGTTTTACGGGCGCGAGGTGTCGGCCCGGAGCAATGCGATGAGATCATCGTGCATGGCAGCGGTCGGAGCAAGTGGTGGCGGGAAGATGGCATGAATGCGCGCTTCAGGATCCAGCAAAATAACCGCACCTGAATGGTTCACCTGCGTCTCGCCATTGGCCTGATCTGGCGTATTAGCTTCGTCATTGTTAGCTACTTGCTGGTGATTACCATGCTGATGCTGGCTGTGATCGGTGTGCACTTCAAAGGCCACGCCCAATTGAACGGCCAGCGCTTTGACTTGGCGCATGTCACCCGTGAGGCCAACCAGCATCTCAGCTTCGGTCTCGGCATCACGGAAGTGATCTAAATAACTTGCGATGACTGCCGGTTGATCGTGTTGGGTATCTACACTGATGAAAACGGTCTGCAAAGGCTCGCTGACCAAATCGTGATGCTGCGCCTGATGGTTCGCTAAACGACGCTGAATGGCCGTTAATTGGCTCAATGTGGGCGGGCAAATATCCGGGCAGCGGGTGAAGCCAAAGAACAGCAAAGACCATTGCCCGAGTAACTCTTGACGACCAAAAGCCGCCCCGGTGGCATCTAGTAAGGCGAAGTCGGTGAGCTGTCGGCGATCTTGGCTGATTGTTCCCGTTTGTAGCTCAAGCCGGGCTGATGGCGCATTTGCGTTCTGGCTTTGTGCTGTGGATGAGGCTGCGTTTTGATCGGCGGTTTGGTCAGTGGTAGTGGCCGTTTCGTTTTGGCAGGCAGAAAGCAGGATCGTCAGTAACAGCGCCAAGAAGAGCCGTTGGTTTTTAGCCAAGGGTTTCGACCATGGGCTTGTGGCTGAACGTCCGTTTTTGAAAAATCGGATGTTTAAGAATTGCTTGCATTCGTTCATAGGGCAATTATAGTGCCTTCAGGATTGAATAACCCGACTATGGAGCCGCTTTGAAAACCCTGCAAGAGGTGATAGAGAATGCCGCCCGCCAATTACACGAGGCGGATGTGTTTTGTGGTCATGGCACCGACAACGTGCGCGATGAGGCCGCATGGCTGGCTTGCCATGCCTTGGGTTTGTCGCCGGTGGACCCAGTGCCCAATGATCCACTGACGCCCGAGCAAGAGCAATGTGTGGATGACTGGGTGAAAAAACGCATTACAACGCGTCGGCCCACGGCCTATTTAACGGGCACGGCGTGGTTTGCGGGTATGGCCTTTCAGGTGTCGGAAGATGTCTTGGTACCGCGTTCGCCCTTAGCCGAGATGATCAGCGAGGCTTTTTCACCCTGGCTGGAGCCTGCAACCATTCACCACGCGCTGGATTTATGCACCGGTAGCGGTTGTATCGGCATCGCCACAGCGGCGGCCTTGCCCCATGCTCAGGTGGATCTGGCGGATATCTCTCCCGCCGCCTTGGCGATTGCCAAGCGCAATATCCAACAACACCAGTTAAGTGAGCGGGTTCAAACTCACGAAAGCGATTTCTTCGAGGGTTTACCGGCCAAACGCTACGATTTGATTCTCACCAATCCGCCGTATGTACCACAGCAAGAGGCCGACATCCTACCCGATGAATACATGGCAGAGCCCGGTTTGGGCTTGGCTTCGGGTGACGATGGCTTGGATGCAGCCTGCATTATTTTGAATCGTGCGGCCGATTTTCTCACCGCAGATGGCCATTTGGTACTGGAAGTGGGTGGCAGCTGGGAGCGTTTACAAGCGGCGCTACCCGAAATTCCCTTCATGTGGCTCGATTTCTATCATGGTGGCGACGGGGTGTTGATTATCCGGCGCGATGAACTAATTGCCGCACGTGGGGTGTTACAAGCTTGGCAGAAGGAACGCAACGGTGAGTGATAACAGCTTCGGAAGACTACTACGCATCACCACCTTTGGTGAGAGCCATGGCGCAGGTGTTGGCTGTGTGATCGACGGCTTTCCGCCCGCTTTTCCTATTGATGTGGAAGCCATTCAACAACAGTTACAGCGCCGGGCTACCGGGCGCTCGCGACATACCTCCCAACGCCGAGAACAAGACGAAATTCGTATTTTATCGGGCGCATTCGAAGGGCAAACCACAGGTACCGCCTTAACCCTGTGGATCGAAAACACCGATGCGCGCTCGCAAGATTACTCCAAGATCGCCCAGTTGTTTCGCCCCGGCCATGCCGACTATACCTACCAACAAAAATATGGATTGCGTGATTACCGTGGGGGCGGACGCTCGTCGGCGCGCGAAACCACGGTGCGCGTGGCGGCAGGCGCGCTGGCGCAGCAATGGCTGGCGCAGCATGCGGGCATTGAGATTCAAGCGTATTTAGCCCAGCTCGGTGAATTGCCCTGTGACCAGCGTATCGAGTGGGACCAGATCGACGACAACCCCTTGTTTTGCCCAAACCCCGATAAAGTGACCGAGCTGGAAAGCTATATGGATGAATTACGTAAATCGGGCGATTCGGTGGGGGCTCGGGTCACCGTGGTGGCGCGCGGCGTTCCGGCTGGCTTGGGTGAGCCCGTTTACGGCAAGCTCGACACCGAACTGGCCGCCGCGATGATGAGTATCAATGCGGTGAAAGGGGTAGAAATTGGTGCGGGATTTGACTGTGTTGCCCAAAAAGGCAGTGAACATCGCGACGAAATGACACCCGAAGGCTTTTTGAGTAATCATGCCGGTGGCATTTTGGGTGGTATTTCGAGCGGGCAAGAGATCCAAGTGAGCATGGCCTTTAAGCCGACCTCCAGCATACGCATTCCTGGTCGTACCGTTAACGTGCAAGGCGAGGCCGCTGAAGTGGTTACCACCGGTCGTCACGACCCTTGTGTGGGCATTCGTGCGATTCCCATCGCTGAGGCCATGATGGCACTGGTGATTATGGACCACATCTTACGCCATCGTGCTCAATGCGCTGAGGTGCCGGAGCAAAGCTCACAAATTCCACCCCAAGCCTAAAGTAAGAATTTGATCGCCACTTGAAAGTGCAACAATAAAGGCCCAATGGCGGGTTTGGCCACCGTTATTGCCGCTAAAAAAGTGTTGCACGGTGTGCCGATATGCAGAAGTGCTGGGCATAAGTCACGGTAAATAGTGGGCGCGACGGCATTTCGGTGGGATAATAAATGGTTGATTTTGGAAATGATTGATTTCAACCACAGCTTAAATGGCTGTGGTTGGTCACATCGCGTCTTAAGGCCGTTTCTATCGGGAGCACAACAAAACCCTGAGCTGCCTTTAAGACTTGGTTGCAGTGGGATGGCGCTGTGATCTTTTCGCAACGATAGGTCAAACATGGCCCCGATCAATTGACCTCAAACATGGTTTGGAGCAGAAGGTGAATTCATCTCTGGAACATCACCCCGGTTTACGGGTGGCTGTTGTTGGCGCCACCGGTGCCGTTGGTGAAGTGATGCTGGAAATATTGGCGCAGCGCAAATTTCCCATCAGCGAGATCTGGGCTTTAGCAAGCGAACGCTCGGTGGGTACACCGGTAAATTTTGGCCGCAAAGAAATTGCGGTAGATAATCTGGCCGATTTTGATTTTTCGACGGTGGATCTGGCGCTGTTTTCTGCTGGTGGCAGTATTTCAGCCGAGTACGCACCCAAAGCGGTGGCGGCTGGTTGTACTGTGATCGATAACTCATCGCATTTTCGCCGCGACGAGCACATTCCCTTGGTGGTGCCCGAGGTCAACGGCCATGTGCTGGACGACTGGGATGCGCCAGGTATTATCGCCAACCCTAATTGTTCCACCATCCAAATGGTGGTGGCGCTTAAACCCTTGCAAGAAGCCTTTGGCCTAAAACGGGTACACGTGGCGACTTATCAATCGGTTTCAGGCGCTGGTCGTAAAGCGATGGAAGAGTTGGTGCGGCAAACCGCAGCGAAGCTGAGCTTTAAAGACGCCGACCCCGACGTGTTTGAACGCCCGATCGCCTTTAACGTACTGGCTCATATCGATACGTTCCAAGACAACGGTTTTACCCGCGAAGAAATGAAAATGTTGTGGGAAAGCCGTCGTTTACTGGAATCACCGGATTTAGCGCTCACCGCCACGGCGGTTAGGGTGCCGGTGTTATTTGGTCATGCCGAAGCGGTTCATATTGAAACCGAAAAAGCGCTCGACATGGCGCAAGTATTTGACTTGCTGAGAAATGCTGACGGTGTAGAACTGCTGGATAAACCCGAAGACTACGCCACACCGTTGACGGAAGCGGCCGGTAAAGATGCCGTTTATGTCAGCCGTGTGCGCCAAGATCTGCACGACGAATGCGGTTTATGCCTATGGGTTGTGGCCGACAACATCCGCAAAGGTGCGGCATTAAATGCGGTGCAAATTGCGGAACGTTTAGCTCCCCGTTTGGCGGAGCGCGGCGCTGATGATTTATCCAGTATGTCGAGCATGATGTAAAGACTGACGCGGTGGCTCGCTTGGGCCACCGCAAAAATTTGGGGGAATGGACAGAGTCTGTGGGGCAGCACAAATCAGGCACTACATTGGCTTGTAATATTTTGCAAGGCAAGATTGTGTCGATTCGTCCATTAGTTTGTAATCTTGAGTAAATCCGACATAATTGCTGGAAGTTATTGACTTTCTGCTGTTAAACTGAATTTTGGCGCTAGCTGGCTCGGAGTGGGGCTTGGGTGTTTGATGAAGAATAAAGCGAACAAATTCGAGTGTGGCTTGGTGCGACGCTCCGTATTGACGGCGGCTATGGCCACCGCATTGCTGGGTACGCAACCGGTCCATGCTTTGGGATTGGGAGAGGCTGAGGTGGAGTCTTTCCTGAATCAGCCCCTGAAGGTACGAATTCCAATTATTGTCGAGAATGAAGGCGAGCGTGAGTCGCTGCGGGTGGATTTAGCTGCGGCTGAAGACTTCCGCAAAGTGGGCTTGGATCGCGCGGCACTGGGATTAAACCTGGATGTGGAATTACTGGACGACGACGGCCAGTTGTCGGTCTTGTTGTCGAGCACCTCGGCGGTGACCGATCCTTTCTTACAAGTATTGCTCAACGCCGACTGGAGCAGTGGCCGTTTATTGCGCCAGTACACACTGTTCTTAGATCCGCCCTTAATCGAAAAGCCCACCATTCAGGTGCGCAACGAGCCGCCGCCCGCACCCGCTAGCACGAGTCGCCCACCGCCACCGCGTGCGGCGAGCACCAGCCGTCCGAATAACCGCGGCAATGCGCGCCCGGCGGCCGTCCGCCCAAGTATCGAAGGCCAGTACGGTCCGGTGGGCGCTGGCGAAACACTGTGGTCCATTGCCAGTCGCTCGAACCCTAACGCGAATGAGTACAGCGTTAACCAGGTCATGCTGGCCTATGTGCGCATGAATCCCGACGCCTTCGATGGTGGTAACGTGAATTCCATGCGTCGTGGGGCTTCCTTGCAAGTGCCTGGTAGCCAAGATATCGCGGTGGTGAACGCACAAGAAGCGTTACGTATTGTGCAGCAGCAGCATCGTGACTGGCGCGGCGACTTTGGCGCTTCCAGCCAAAGCGCAAACAGCAGCTCGTCTAACCGCAGCAACCGCGACAGCTCACGCGATGGTCGCCTGCAATTGGTACCGCCCGAAGAAAGCTCGGCACCCATTACCAACTCGGCAGGTATGCGCGCCGAACTCGCGCGTTTGGAAGAAGAATTATTAACCGCTAAGCTGGAAAACCGCGATTTAGTCGAGCAGGTAGAAAATCTGCGCGAAGAGATCGCTCGCTTAGAAGGCGATGGCCTGCAAGATCGCGAGCTGGCCCAGTTCCAAAACTATCTGGGTGAAGAACAAAGCAGCGAAGGCGACGAAGCCTATGTCGATCCTTTCGTCAATAACGGTTTCGACACCTCCGTCGATGCCAACAATCCGGCCGATAGTGCGGCTGGCGATCCGCTCGCCAGTAACGACACTTTAGCTGGCGCTGTCGACGCCAACGGAGATGTGATGGCTGGAGACGCCATGGCTGAACCCATGGCCGCCGATGGCGCAGCAGGCGATCTTAACGACAACACCAACGCAGAGCCGATTGGTGCTAACACCGTTGCCCAAGACAACACGCCACCCACGGTCACCATCGACCAACCACCGGTCGCTGCCCAGCCGGCCCAAGCCGGTGGTGATGATCGAATCTTTAGCCCTCTGACACTGGCCATCGCCGCTATCGGTGGCTTGGGCGTGGTCTTCTTGCTCTTAATGCAGCGCCGTCGTGACCGCGGTACTAGTGAGGAATCACCGGCTAAGTCACGCTTCTCGGCGAAAGATTTCTTGGACAAAGCCAAGAAACTGAAAGAGAAGAAGCCTAAGAAAGAGAAAAAAGAAAAAGTTAAGTCGAAGAAAAAATCAGGTGCTGCCAGCTTGGCCGATCGCCTGATTGCTGCCGGTAAGCAGCAAAAGGCAGAAGATTTAGATGCACCATTAGCGGGTGCAGCCGCGGCCGCAGCCACCATGGCCGCAGCCGACAGCATGGCGCAAGATTCTGCAGCTCCTGCTGAGGAGCGTCCGCCGTTACCGCCCGACGATACACCCATCAGCACCTTGGCGGACTCGGGTTTAAATGATCCGTCGCCGGAAGAACTCAGCGCAATGCACGGCGGTATGGCATCTGAACCCGAGGCCATGGCTGCCGACGGTGGCGCAGTTGAGCCCCCACCGCCCGAGCCCAAAGAAGATGAGATCGACAACGGTTTAGATTTCATTTTGGATGAGCCAGAGCCCGAACCCACGGTTAGCGATTCGGCACCGCCACCACTGGCAGGCGGCGCATCTGATATGGGTGATGAGGCTGAAGAGCTATTACGCCGTTTGGCTAATGACGACGGAATGGGCGATCTGGAGAGCAGCCTGGAGGATACCCCGGCAGAACCTGAGTCGGAATCGGGCTTGGATTTTGACCTTAGTGGTATGGAACATCTCATCAGCGGTTCCGCCGCTGAAGAAACGCCTGCTGCTGCCGAAGATGAAGAAGACCCTTATGCAGCGGTGTTGCGCGGCATGGCCGCCGACGACGAAATGGAACGCAGCAGTGATATGGCTGCCGACCCATTAGCGGCTAGCACCAGCAGCGCTGTGAGCGACGACGAGTTCGATGAAGAAAGCTTTGCTGGCCCCGATGAAGACGAAGTGGAAATTAAGCTGGATCTAGCCCGCGCCTATATTTCCATGGGCGATAACGAAGCCGCCAGCACCATTTTGGATGAAATTCTGGCTGAGGGTAACGATTCCCAACGCGCCGAAGCGCGTAATCTGCTGAAGCAGGTATAAGGCCCAGGTATAGGCTTGGTTTCATCCGCAGCTACTCATTAAGATTAGCTGAATACAACCCATGTAACGATAAGGGCTGGTACACTGACCGGCCCTTTTTTATGGCTCGCTGAAGCAAAACGAGCCCTCAGGTTTGAAGCGAAGTTGAAGGTAGCCATGCGAATTGCCCTTGGTGTTGAATACAACGGCAGCCGTTTTTACGGCTGGCAAACCCAAAAGCAAGAACCGACGGTACAGCAGGTATTAGAACGTGCGCTGGCCAAGGTGGCCGCAGCGCCAGTCGATATCATGTGTGCTGGCCGCACCGACACTGGTGTACACGCCCATTGCCAGGTGGCACATTTCGATACCGAAAGCGAGCGTTCGGAGCGCTCTTGGGTGCTGGGTGCCAACACCAATTTGCCCGATGGTGCCACCGTACTGTGGGCGCGGCATATGGATGGCAGCTTTCATGCTCGTCACAGTGCTTTGGCTCGCAGTTATCAATATCACATTCTGAATCGTTGGACGCGGCCGGCCCTAGATGCCACGCGTAGCAGCTGGGTGCGCGAAGAACTCGATGCCGAGCGCATGCACGAAGCCGCCCAAGCTTTAGTGGGCGAGCACGATTTCAGCAGTTTTAGAGCCATTGGTTGTCAGTCCACCACGCCTTGGCGCAATCTGCATTCTATTAAAGTGTGGCGCGAAGGTGATGAAGTCAAAGTGGCGGTGAAGGCTAACGCTTTTGTGTATCACATGGTGCGTAATTTAGTGGGCAGTTTGCTAGAAGTGGGCCGCGGCGTGAAACCGGTGGAGTGGATCGCGGAGGTTTTAGAACAGCGCGATCGGACCCAAGCAGGCCCCACGGCACCTTCTTGTGGTTTGTATTTTGTCGCGCCGCATTATGATTCGAGCTGGAACCTACCCACCCACAATACGCCTGCTTTTCCGCGTGGCTGGAATTTAAGCTGATCATCACTTAGTGGGCACTTTTAGCCCGATAAGCTGCTGTCATAGCTGCTAAAACCCGTACTAAAACCCGCTTGTACTATGCCTTTTCGGTATCGGGCGTTACGACCCGGATTTTGGCTGTCAGTTTCTTGTATTCAAGCTTGTCTTATTAGTTTATCTTTGGGCTTTCGCCAATGGGGTTTAATCTTTAGCTATTCACCTGTGGGGTTTATCTTAGAGCTGAGCTATTTAGATTCAGCCTTTGCAAAGTTCTATGCTGGTTTTTGAAATGCAGGCTTTGGGTTGGCTCTTTAAGATCTGGGTTTTAAAGGTATTTAGATGCAGCGCACGCGCATTAAAATTTGTGGCATTACCCGTATTGAAGACGCTTTAGCTGTGGCGGCAGCAGGTGCCGATGCCATTGGTTTGGTGTTCACGCCACGTAGCAAACGCTATGTCACACTGCGAAAAGCCCAGGCCATTTGCCAAGCCTTACCGCCTTTTGTGGCGCGGGTAGGCTTATTTATGGATCAAGATGTTGAGGCTGTGCGTGCAATTACCGATCACGTATGGCTCGATAGTTTGCAGTTTCATGGTCAAGAAAGTGTGGCCTACTGCGAGCAGTTTCAGCACTCATATATCAAGGCGCTGGCCATGGGCGGCCGCAACGCCCAACAAGTACGCGACTTGTGCGCGCCTTGGCAGTCGGCCAGTGCTTTATTGTTAGATGCCCACCGCCCCGGAGAAGTGGGTGGACAGGGCGAGGTTTTCGACTGGTCTTTAATTCCTCACGATCCCATCCGGCCCATGGTCCTGGCGGGCGGATTACGCCCGACGAATGTGGCCCAAGCGGTGCGTGAGGTACGGCCCTATGCGGTGGATGTTTCCTCCGGAGTAGAGTCGGCACCTGGAATTAAAGATCCAGCTTTATTGCAACCATTTGTAGAGGAAGTACGCCGTGGCGACACCGGCTGAGCAGTTGTTTTCGCATCCGTTAACGGATTTTCCCGATGCCCAAGGTCACTTTGGAGACTTTGGCGGCACCTATGTGGCCGAGACATTGATGGCCTCTTTAGAGGAATTGCGCACTGCTTATGAACGATGGCGTCAGGACCCAGAATTCATTGCGCGTTTCGATGCCGATTTATCGCGCTATGTGGGGCGGCCTTCACCGCTGTATTTTGCCCGCCGTTTAACCGAACACGCAGGCGGTGCGCGTATCGTGCTCAAGCGCGAAGATCTCAACCCTACCGGTGCACACAAAATCAATAACACCGTGGGTCCGGCGCTGTTAGCTCATCACATGGGTAAAAAACGGGTGATTGCCGAAACCGGTGCTGGTCAACATGGTGTCGCCAGTGCCACTGTGGCTGCGCGTTTGGGTATGGAATGTGTGGTGTACATGGGCGCGGTAGATGTTCAACGCCAAGCCATCAATGTGTACCGCATGCGCCTACTGGGGGCTGAAGTCCACGCGGTAGATAGCGGTTCTAAAACCCTGAAAGATGCGCTTAACGAGGCGCTGCGCGACTGGGTAACCAATGTGGATAACACCTTCTACATTATTGGTACCGTGGCCGGCCCGCATCCGTACCCAATGATGGTGCGCGACTTTAACTCGGTGATTGGTCGCGAAGCACGACGTCAAATGATTGCCGACTACGACACCTTACCCGACGCCCTGGTGGCCTGTGTGGGCGGTGGCTCCAATGCGATGGGTTTGTTTTATCCCTTCATCCCCGATGAAGGCGTGGCCATGTATGGCGTGGAAGCCGCTGGTGATGGCATCGATACCGATCAACACGCCGCCAGCTTATGCGCTGGCCGTCCGGGCGTTTTGCACGGTTGCCGCACCTATTTATTGGACGATGACGGCGGCCAAATCACCGAAACCCACTCGGTTTCTGCCGGTTTAGATTACCCCGGCGTGGGGCCGGAGCACTCGTGGTTAAAAGACACCGGCCGCGCGCAGTACGTGGGGATTAGCGATAAAGAAGCCTTAGATGCCTTCCATCTGCTGTGTCGCTTAGAAGGCATTGTGCCCGCATTGGAGTCGTCGCATGCGGTGGCTTATGCCATCAAACTGGCGGCTACCATGCGGCCTGATCAAACCGTGTTGGTGAATCTATCGGGCCGTGGCGATAAAGATGTGCACACCGTGGCCACTTTGGAAGGAATTGAGCTATGAGTCGTATTCCCGCAGTTTTTGATGCCTTAAAACAAAGCGGTCGCACGGCGCTAATTCCTTATGTGACCGCAGGCGATCCTGGCGTTGAGGCCACGGTGCCGGTATTACTGGCGATGGCCGAGCAGGGGGCCGATATCTTGGAGTTGGGTATACCCTTCTCTGACCCTATGGCTGATGGCCCGGTGATTCAAAAAGCCTGTGAACGTGCGCTTGAGTGCGGTGTGGACCTCAGCCAAGTGCTGGCCATGGTGCGTGAGTTTCGCGAGCAAAACCAAGATACACCCATTGTGTTGATGGGTTATATGAATCCTATCGAACGCTACGGCGCACAACGCTTGGCGAAAGATGCTCAAGCCGCAGGCGTGGATGCCTTACTGATTGTGGATTTACCTCCGGAAGAAGCCGGTGTGTTGCGCCAGGAATTGGCCGCCGCCGAGTTAGATGAAATCTTCCTGGTGGCTCCCACCACCACCGATGCCCGTTGTGCGGTGATTGCCGAAAAAGCTTCAGGCTTTATCTACTACGTCGCCCTGAAAGGGGTAACGGGTGCGGGCCATGCTGATTACTCGGGGCTTGCCGAGCCCATTAATCAGCTGCGTCGCCATACCGATTTACCTATTGGTGTCGGTTTTGGTATAAGCGATGCCGCCAGTGCCTGTGAAGTGGCGGCCGTGGCCGATGCTGTGGTGATTGGCACTTCCTTGGTGGATCAACTAAGCCAAGCTAGCGATAAGGCGCAGGCGGTGGCGATAGCAGCGCAGTTTATCGCCCCGATTCGGGCCGCTTTAGATGAGCAAAGTCAGCTGAAAACTGCAGCCAGTGGTTAAATGCGCTAAAAAATGACGCTAAAGGCTTCATCCCGAGCGCCTGAAAGCTTATTCTAATCAATCCATTGATGCTTGCGTATGCAGGCGCCACATATGAATAAATGAACGCCCCGATATCATTTCGGGGCGCAAGCTCCAAGGGCGCGTTGCTGATGTGTGTCATGCCAACGTCCTGTTTGAATGCAACAGGCCGCAAGGTTTCTGTTGCCTGCTCAAGGTTAGGCTTTTAATGAGTTGGTTCCAAAAATTAATGACGGGGCGGATCCGCACCACCCAAGGTGGCACCAAGCGAACCGTTCCCGATGGTGTCTGGACAAAATGCACAAAGTGCGAGGCGGTGCTGTACCAGCCTGAACTGGAACGCAATGTGGGGGTGTGCCCCAAATGTGGTCATCATGGACGACTCAGTGCACGGCAACGTTTAGACGGTTTCTTAGACGCCGAAGGCCGCGTGGAATTAGCCACCAAGCTGCATCCGGTGGATGCGCTGAAATTCCGCGACAGTAAAAAATATCGCGATCGCATCACCATCAGCCAAAAGAAAACTGGCGAAACCGATGCGCTGGTCGCCATGTCGGGCACTTTAAATGGCCGCCCGGTGGCCGCTTGTGCTTTTGAATTCGCCTTTATGGGTGGTTCGATGGGTTCTGTTGTGGGCCAACGTTTTATGGCCGCTGTAGAAGTCTGCTTAGAGCACAAAATGCCGTTAATCTGCTTCGCCGCCAGTGGCGGTGCACGCATGCAAGAAGGTTTGTTGTCGCTGATGCAGATGGGTAAAACCAGTGCTGGACTTGCGCGCATGGCCGAAGCTGGCTTGCCTTATATTTCGGTACTCACCAACCCCACCACCGGTGGTGTGACCGCCAGTTTGGCCATGTTGGGTGATATTAATATTGGTGAGCCCGGCGCTTTAATCGGCTTTGCCGGTCCTCGGGTGATCGAGCAAACGGTGCGTGAGAAACTACCCGAAGGTTTCCAACGTTCCGAGTTTTTGCTGGATAAAGGTGCCATCGACATGATTGTGGATCGTCGCGATATGCGCGATCGCATCACCAGCTTGCTGAATCTCATGTTGCCCGCATCGGCTCCCGCTCATGCGGTTGCTGAAACCGCAGTTGATGCCGGTGGCGAACCCAGCGTTAACGCTTAGGTGAAACATCGGCGTGATTCAGTCTGAATCGGCAGCGCTGCAATCTTGGTTGCAGCGCATTGAATCCCTGCATCCCAGCGAGATTGAGCTGGGCCTGACGCGCCTGCGTCAGGTCGCTCAACGGCTTCAATTATCTTTTCTCTCTCCCAATGCGGTGCGACCCCAGATCATTACCGTGGCGGGCACCAATGGTAAAGGCTCCACCTGCGCCATGTTGGCAGCGATTTACCGCACCGCCGGTTATCGCACGGGTGTCTATGCTTCGCCGCATTTGTGGCATTACTGCGAGCGCGTGAAAGTAAACGATGCGCCGGTTGCCGATGCGCAGATGGTGCAAGCTTTTGAAGCCATCGAACAAGCCCGTGGCGAGATTCCGCTGACCTACTTCGAATACGGCACCTTAGCGGCCTTTTATGTGTTCCAGCAGGCCAGTTTAGACGTGATGATTCTCGAAGTCGGCTTGGGCGGTCGCTTAGATGCGGTGAACCTCATTGATGCCGATGTGGCGGTGGTGACCAACGTGGGCTTGGATCATCAAGATTGGCTGGGTGACGATCGCGAAACCATCGCTCGGGAAAAAGCAGGCGTATACCGTACCCAACGAGCAGCCATTTTTGGTCAGCAAGATCTTCCGCAATCATTAGCCCTGCATGCGCAGGATATCGGTGCGGAGTTGTTAGCGCTAGGCCGAGATTTTGACTGGCAATGGAATGATGCCGAGGACACTTGGCAGTTTCAAAATGGTGTGGATTCCGAGGCATTCCGCCTTCCACTACCTGCATTGCCGGGCCAACACCAGCTCGATAACGCGGCTGCGGCACTTATGGCGGTGCTCCAACTACAAAATACCTTGCCAATTAATGAAAACGCTATGGCTCAGGGCTTGCGAAGCGCTGAGATGCTTGGGCGTTTGCAGTGGGTGAGGTATTCGGATCTGGCAGAAAACGGCACTGCAAGCAGCACTAATCTGCTGTTAGATGTCGCCCACAATGCCGATGGCGCCAAGGCTTTGGCAGAATACTTGCAGAGCCAGAGCTTAAGCCCGCAGCGCCGGGTGTTGATGGTGTTCAGTGCTCTGGGTGATAAAGATTTGGCGGCAATGTTACCCCCCTTACGCACGCTGGTGAGTGAATGGTATATCGCTCCATTAAGCGGGTCGCGGGGGCGCAGCTTAGGTGAATTACAGCAAGGCTTGGCCGAATCAGGTATCGAACAATCGGTGCACGGGTTACAATCCATTGCAGAAGCGTTGCAAGCAGCGCTAAGTGCGGCAAAAAATGATGATTTCATCGTTGTTTGCGGCTCGTTTCTCACGGTGGCAGCTGCGGCGGCGGCGCTGCATCTGGAGCACGCGGAATAACATCGGGAACCTATGGATCAAGCACTGAAACAACGCCTTATCGGCGCCAGTATTTTGATTGCACTGGCAGTTATTTTTGTCCCCATGTTGCTGGATGAACCAGTTCAGGAAGACGATACCGCCAGCTTAAATATTCCACCGCAGCCGCAAGCGCCGGTGCGTACTCGGCGTATTCCGGTGCCCGACGATAACGTCGACGAAGCGGTAGCCAGTGACCGTCCGGTGCCCAATAACACGCCACCACCTAATCGTTATCCCGCCCCCGAGCCGCGTAACCGCAACAATCCGCCTGCCAGCAACACTGGTTCTGCTGCCGATCAAATCGTGCAGGATGTGGGTGTGGCCATGCGCCGACCCGATGCGAATAACACTGCTAACGACAACACCTCTGCCAGCACAGCGGCTCCCAGTGGCGCGACAAATACAACGCCAAACAACAGCGCTAATCGCAGCTCCAGTACTGATAACACCGCTGCCGTGGCGCAAAACACGCCGCCCGCCAATACGACTGACACCAGCGATGAGCAGTCACGCCAAGACACCATTATTAATAACAGCCCACCGGTGGCCACCAATGCCGCCGCCAGCCTGCTAACGCCCAACGAAAACCAAGCCAGTGGCCGCATTCCCGACGACGAATGGTCACTACAGGTTGCCAGCTTTGGTGCAGCTGAAAACGCTTCACGCTTAGCTAAACGACTGCGCGAAATGGGCTACAACCCCAATCTCGATACGGTTTATCGTGGCGGTTCGCCTCTACATCGAGTACGCGTGGGTCCGTTTTCTAATCAACAAGCGGCCACCGCCGCTGGCGCGCGTATTTCGGGCGATATCCCCGATTTGCGCCCGCGTCCTGTGGCACCACAAAATGAAACGGCTAAGCAAGTAGCCGCCAGCACCACAAAGCCTGCGCCCGCAGCGGTCAGTAGTACACCGGTGCGCAACCCTAGCCGCAATAGTGAGCCGCGTTCGGTCAACGATGGCTTAGAGCGTTTTGCGGTGCAACTAGGTAGCTTTGCCGGTTCCGATAATGCAGATCGCATGCAAGCTCGCCTGCGCGATGCCGGATATCCCGCTTTTGTTGAGCGTGTGGACCGCGAGCAAGGTACCCGCTATCTGGTGAAAGTGGGCCCGCTGTTGAGTCGTAACGATGCCACGTCTACCCGCGATCGCATCGAGCGCGAACTCAGTGTTAAAGGCATCTTAGTCGATTATTTATAATAGTCGAATGAATATCGCTGCAGCCACGCAAAACATTAGCGCCAACAGCAAGCGTACCAACCTCTCTTTGGCCGCCACCTTCATGCTAGGAATAACGGCTTGAATACCCTATTGAACTGGGCTGACTACGTCATTTTGGGCGTATTGGGTGTCTCCATCTTGGTGGGCATCTTGCGCGGTTTTATTCGTGAAGTGATGTCTATTGCCGTATGGACAGCGGCCATTACCCTGGCCTACATGGGCGTGGCACCCGGTGCTGAATTGCTAACTCATGCAGTAGATGTGCCCTCTATGCGTGTGGTGATTGCCTTCGCTGCCATCTTTCTTGTGGTCTTGGTGGTGGGTGGTTTACTGACCTGGCTTATGGGCCGTTTGATTGCCACCACCGGCCTTGCACCGACCGACCGTATGGTGGGTATGGTGTTTGGTTTGGCCCGTGGTGTGGCCATTGTGGGTATCGCGGTTTTATTAGCGCGTTTTACCCCGTTTCCTCAGGATCCCTGGTGGCAGGAATCGAAACTGCTGCCTCATTTTGAACGAGTCGCGGAAACAGCGGAGTCCTGGCTTCCTCAACCAGTCCGGCAGTATCTCCCCAGTGAGGGGGTAGAGGCCGGCGTGCTTGTGAACGAGAGTTAAATCATGTGCGGGATTGTTGGTATTGTGGGCCGTGAACCAGTGGCAGCCAAATTGTGCGATGCCCTGATGGTGCTCCAACACAGAGGCCAGGATGCGGCCGGTATCGCTACCCTGGATGGCGATCGTATCTTCCTGCGCCGCGCTGCCGGATTAGTGCGCGATGTGTTCAAAGGTGATGCCTCCACCGAGCTTAAAGGGCATTGTGGTATTGGCCACGCGCGTTACCCAACGGCCGGTAGCGATCGCCCCGACGAAGCCCAGCCACTGTATGTGAATTCACCCTATGGCATTGCCTTGGCACATAACGGTAACTTGGTGAACACCCAGGCCCTGCGTGAAGAATTGTTTAAAAGCGACCGTCGCCATCTAAATACTGAATCTGATTCCGAGGCTTTACTCAATGTATTGGCCCACGAGTTAGAAGAATACGACGACGCCTTCAGCCCCGAGCAAGTCTTTAAAGCGGTGGATGCCGTTCATCAACGTTGCCTGGGTGGTTACGCCGTGGTGGCCACCATTGTGGGTCAAGGTATTTTGGCTTTTCGTGATCCCAACGGTATTCGTCCTCTGGTGTTGGGGCAGCGCGAAAGCGTGCACGGCGGCAAAGAATACATGGTGGCCTCCGAAAGCGTGGCCTTAGATACCTTAGACTTCCAACTCATCGGCGATTTAGCGCCCGGCGAGTCGGTGTTTATTAGCGAAGCCGGCGAGCTGCATCGCCACCAAAGCAATATCCAGCGTCTACACGCGCCGTGTATTTTCGAGTACGTTTACTTCGCGCGTCCCGATTCCATGATGGACGATATCTCGGTCTACAAAGCCCGCTTGCGCATGGGCGAAACCCTGGCCGAGAAAATCAAACGCACCTGGCCCGATCATGATATCGATGTGGTAATTCCCATTCCCGACACCAGCCGTACCTCGGCTTTGCCTTTGGCGTATGAGCTGGGTGTGAAATATCGCGAAGGCTTTGTGAAAAATCGCTATGTGGGCCGTACCTTTATCATGCCAGGTCAGGCCGAACGTAGCCGTTCAGTACAACGTAAATTAAACGCTATTCCCTTGGAGTTTAAGAACAAAAACGTACTGCTAGTGGACGACTCCATTGTACGGGGCACCACTTCGAAACAAATCATCGAAATGGCCCGCGAAGCCGGCGCGAAGAAAGTTTATCTAGCCTCCGCCGCGCCACCGGTTCGCTACGCTAATGTGTACGGTATCGACATGCCAGCCACCAGCGAACTCATTGCCTCGGGCCGCAGCGTCGATGAAGTCTGTCAAATCATCGGTGCCGATAAACTCATCTACCAAGATTTAGAAGATCTCATCAAAGCCTGCCAAGAAGGCAACAGCAAAATCCAACAGTTCGATACCTCATGCTTCACCGGCGAGTACATCACCGGGGTTGATGAATCTTACTTACAACGCTTAGAGCAAGAACGCTCCGATGCGCAAAAAAGCGCGAGGGCACAAGTCACCGTTGTGAAGTGATTGATTGTTAAGTTGATTGAATCTGAAAAAGCCAGCACTATGCTGGCTTTTTTGTTATGGCAAGATAGATAGCCCATGTTACAGAGGCCATTAAAGCTGTAAAACAACGCAAATTTTGAATGCTCGGTCTTCTGTATGAAGCACTGCTAAGGTTATCCTAGCGCTGCTTTGGGGAGGCTCGTTAGGAAAACCCATTAGAAAAAACATTGGGAAGACCTCTTGCGTTCAAACACAACACAATCAACAGGAAGCCATAATGAATAAAGTTATTTTAATTATCCTCGCTATTTTATTACCGCCCGTGGCTGTGTTTTTAAAAGCCGGCGTAGGTAAGCATTTATTATTAAATATTGTGTTGTGTATTTTCTTTTTTATTCCCGGTGTTTTGCATGCTTTGTGGTTGATTTTGAAGTAAGGCGAATTTTATTTTTAGCTGTGTTTTATGGTTTTTGTTTCGCCGCCTTGAGGCATGTATCTATTGTTATGCCACGGTACGGCGGCGAGATACTTTTCCCAACAGCGGGAAAAGTATCCAAAAGCGCCTTGAATGTTTATTTTGAATAATGTGTTGGCATGAAGCTCACGGCACACGTATTCAAGGGCTCTTAGCCCATGAATACTTGCTCAGCCGTCCTGGCTGAGCATTGCCTACGGTTTTAGTTGATGTCGGTGGGGATACTGAGCCTTAGTCACCCCACCGCTCTCAACAAAACGCAGGCGAGCACGAGCAAGGATGCGAGTGCAGTGATCAAAGGCAGGATGCCGTTTGATCACGATCGCCGAGAAGATTAAAAACACCGGGGCATTGCTAACCACACACCAGCAGCTTTTGGTTCCTTTTGGCTGCACAAAAAGGAACTCGCCGCCACACGCCAGTGTTGCTATAAACATCAAACTTTCAGGTGGCGAAACCAAAACAATCACCGCCTTGCTTATCCAAGTGATAACTACAGTTACCACCGAAACTAACACCCAACACAAGAAACCAACCTTCAATCCTCGATAAGAAATTAAAACAATTAAATCAGCGCCTTATTAAACAATAGCTAAAAACCGTCACAAAACTCATTGCAAGATCTGGAACGATTAGCTAAGGTCAATTTAGAAAAGCTTAATCTGATATCAACGGCATTGATTATCAAGGAATTAGATAAAGAGGCGCTAGGCAAGGAAGTCTTTTCCCTAGACTGAATCGTAGTTTTGGCGTTTCTTAAATAATGGCGGGGATCGCCTTTTGCTTCACGAAGAAGACCATGAATGTCTATCGAGCAAGGAGTGTCAGCATGATATCGAATACGAAGAGAAAGCCCGTTTCACGATTAATAAAAGCAATATCCATAAACTGCTTGGTTTTTACTTGCGGCCTAACTGCTGCGTTTGACACAGCCAGTGCAGCGCAAGGTGATGGCTGTGAGGTTCAAACGACCCAAGATCAGCTCACGGCCATGTTAGCCGCCGCACCCGATTTTCAAAACCCTCCGGTGTATGACTTTATCAATAACAATGGCTTAATTGCCGATCTACAAGTGCGCTATGAAACGCCTCAAGTGGCGGGTTGTTCAACGCACTTACGGCAGTTTGCTGGAGAAAAATACGATAACCGACCGGTCGCGCCCACGATGTTGATGCGTCCCGGTTTGCAGTATCAAGCCAATATTACCAATACCTTGCCCGACGATGAGTCGGGGCATTTAGCCGTTCGTCGAAAAGGCGGAAAAGCGCTGCATCATAAACTGGGTAGCCATGGTGGTCAGTCCACCATCTTTGGCTATATACCGCCAGAGAACCTGAGCATCAACCACAACGAGCCGGGTAACTTTAATGTGACCAATCTACATACCCATGGTTGGCATGTTAATCCGACAGAGAATCACGACAATATCTTTGCTGCGATTGGTCCGGGTGATCCCACTTATCTTCAACAGGTCGATTTACCTACCGATCATGTGGCCGGCACCTTCTGGTATCACGCCCATGTTCATGGCTCGACCACGATTCAAGTTTCCAGTGGTATGGCGGGGACTTTATTGGTGAATGATCCCAATAAGGGTTTAGACGCGATTCCCGAAATTTCCAGCGCGGTTGATCGCGTCATGGTGTTTCAACAACTGGCTTACGACACCAATGGTGAAATCGAGAACTACAGCAATCTACAGCAGAGTGGATATAAGGCATTGAACCGCCCGGTCTTTGTGAATGGTCAGGCCTATCCTGTGCTTGAGATGAGGGTTGACGAGGTGCAGCGCTGGCGCTTTATCCATGCTGGTATTACCGACGGCATTCAACCTCAGTTGGTAAACGACTACCAGAGCACGAGCCCTCAAGTGATTCCATTACACGAGATCGCGTTGGATGGCTTACCCACAGGTACCATGCCATCTATTCAAAAAGCCACCTTATCGCCGGGTTATCGTGTTGATGTATTAGCGCAAATTAGCGATGCCAGTGTGGGTGATACCTATTATTTGGTTGATGCGAGCCAAACGCTGGCGAATGGCAATAATGTGACCAATCGCTATGTATTGGCGCAAATTAAAATTGTTAGTGGATCTGCAAATGCCACCACACTACCAACGACTGCCCAAATTGCTCAGGCCAAACAAGACTATGTTTATGGTCATTACGAACCCGGTGCGCTCGATCCTTATGCAACCATTGGTCCGTTGAACGACGTAACACCGGCTGAATTGCAAACCGGTAAACGCCAAACCGTACATTTTTTAGCGGGTAACAATTACACTTGTCCTGATATCGGTGGTTCGTGTACACCATGCCCGGCGTCTAACCCAAGCTGTAATCCAAAGCGTGTTTACATGACTTGTGATGGCAAAGATGGCAATGACGACTGGCAATGTATGAACTTTAACGCTTCCGCCGATTACGTGCGTTCACTCACTTTAGATACGGCAAGCTTGTGGTCGGTGAGTGGTGAAACCAATCAGAATAACCATACCTTCCATATTCACGTGAATCCGTTCCAGGTTCAGCGTAAGTTTGTTGACGGCTCCACGGGCGGGCTTGGTGAAGAGTGGGTGTGGAAAGATACGCTAAGAACACCAAACAGTGCGGGTAGTGTGCCTCCTCCAGCGTTTCTTAAATCACGCTATACCGTATTCACCGGTGCCTTTGTTCAGCATTGTCATGTGTTGAACCATGAAGACCAAGGCATGATGCAAGTGGTGGAGATTCGTCCCTCCGATGCTGATTTAATCGATAACCCGAAAGCCGCAGGTGAGCCGGTGATTCAGGCTTTGCAACGACGCTAATTGGATGTTTGTAACTTGAAAAAAGCCGGGGTTGCCCGGCTTTTTTTATGCAGTGCGTCCGATCTTGTTGGTTACTTCCTACGCTGAAACCAGCAAAACTCGTACACGAAATAACAGAGAAAGCCGACGCAGCGAAGTCTTGCGGTGCCGAATAATGTATGAGCGAGGTTCAATAGAAACAAAAGGAATTTGCGATGAAACTATCGACACTCTTTGTTTTTCTTGTCTTAATGCTGTTCTCTGTGGCCAGTCAAGCCTGCTCGATTACGGCCTCGGGGCGTTGTGGTGGCGACCCTTGCGATGATGGCCAGGTGTGTAAAAAAACGGATGCAGTCAGCTGCTCGTGCGTAAGTGAAGACGGTGCCGATCTCACCGATATTATCGTAGGGCAGGGTTTGGACGTACGCCAAGTGGTTACCGGAAAACTACAGCCACGAGAAACCACAACCGTGTATGCGGGCAGTAATCCAGCCACATTCAAAGTTGAATTAGTGGGCGTGTTAGACCCGAACGCCCATATGGTGGTATTGGTGGATGAACAAAGCGCCGTCACACTAACACGTCAAAATCGCACGGTTATCGTGAATGGAAAGCGTATCAGCTTGCGCAATGCAGGCAATAAACAACAAGCCTATTCCGCTGCCTTGGTGAATGTGCAGTAGCTTAATTTCATGTCGGGTGGCTTGATTCTCTCAGGCCGCCCGATACAAAACTTTGCTATATCAGTTGTTAAGAGAGAATCTTTATTACGATAACTTCCTAGTGCCTAACGCTTAAATCAGTCGCGCCTTAGAGGTTACCTGGATTGACTTGCTATGTGAACTTTCCTAAATACATTTGGCTTTTTTAAACCTACGCACTTTCGTACGGGTGCTTTTCATTGGAGACGCAGTATTTAACTGAATCATTCTCCCTAGCGTGTAATTTTTATACCAGCTTTGTCCATACAGTTCATCGTTGCTTAATGAGCGTATTAGTTTCAGTATTTTTTGTGTCGTCGATTGGAATTCAGACAGCAACTCTTTATAAGTTCGGTTTTTATATTGCGTGTGAAAATGTTGTGCTAATTGCCCAAGCTCATTCCAGTTGAATCCTGTTTCGGGAAAATCTACTTCAAGGCTTTTTGACTTGCGGTCATGCCACTTTAAAACGAGGTTTCCCCAACCAATTAAATAGGCCACAGTGTCTGCAACACTTATTGTTGTGTTTTTAATATTGCCTTCAACTCCAATCTCTCGTGCATCTTTCTCTGAAATTCCTGCATAGTCAGCTAATAGCTTTTCGTAGGCGCTCTCAATTGAGGAAACTAACTCTTCTTTATTCTTTGAAATTGAAGACATAACTTTGAGCATTGATTTAATACGATCATTCGCATGATTTTATCGCAGCTAAGCAGTCTAGGGCTAGCTATATTATTTGCGATGCATTTAACTCTTAAGTCTCATAGGAGTGAGCTCTGTTAGGTCTGGCTATTAGCTAGTGTGCAGTTGATAGTTATCTAGAAGTTTGGCGTAGCACTCAGTACAAACCTAATAACCACACGCAATGTGCGCGTGGCGCATATCAAATACTTATTTACATGAGCGCTCAAGAAGGCACTTTGGTGGCGCTGAAGACAAAAAACGCACCGGCGGTGATGAGTCCAAAGCCCAGTAGGTGCTGTGCGGTGAATTTTTGTTTAAACACAATGGTAACGATGACCGCAAATAGGATAAGCGTTAGGGAAATGCGTATGGTTTCGAGTTCAGGCAAGGAGAACACCTTTGAACCCATGCGAATGGCCGGAATGGCAAAGGCGTATTCCAACAGTGCGATGGCCCACGACATAAAAATGGCAGACATGACCGACAAGTTATCGACCTTGAGGTGGAAGTACCACGCAAAGGTGATGATTGTGCTGGCAATGGCTAGCAAAAGAATTGGCATAACATAGGCCATTAATATTCACTCCTTAGATAGTTTTATCGCCCACAATTGAGCCCATCGAGTATAGACTACTCGGCGTAAGCGTATGACTCTATGGGAAGATTCATAGTACTTTGCTATACAAGAAATGGCCTGGTGGGGAGTTGCCTTCTATGAACCATTCTGCAAGGTCCATTGAACTTTAGGAGTGTCTGAAAAAAGAGTCAATAAAGCGATAAAATCACTGCGCTTACAAGGCTTGATTATCGGTATTTTCAAAAATATATTGCTTTTTTTCACTGTATGTTGCGCCAGAGTATTTTCTTTGATTGCCACAGACCCAACAAGAGCACAAGCAAGGCGTTGATAAGCAAATACCGATGGTGCGCTTCGATGTTATTGCGTATCCACTCCAATATAAGCTCCTATTCTTTTTAAGGCGTGCATTATGGTGTCTGCGAATAGCGCGCTTTGAATTTTTCATATTGAGTTTCTTGATTGATTAGCTGGCTAGACAATCGTTTTAACAAGAGCGGTTATACCAACGATGATCATTTGTGTGCCAATAACCGCAAGTATCAAACCCATCAGTCGGGTTACGATACTCAGGCCGCTTTTTCCGATTACCGATAAAATATTCGAGCTGAAAATAAAGCAAATAAAGGTGATGAAGCATAAAACCGCAAATACAGATACAGTAGTAATGATACCCGTCATGCCACCCGTTGCCGAGTAATTCATTGCTGTTGCAATGGTTCCAGGGCCAGCTAACAGTGGAACGGCTAAGGGCGATACGGCTAAATCGGATTCTTCTTCACATTCAGAAGAATGCAGTTTAGAGCCTTTACCATTCAGCATGTGATAACCCACGATAAATACCAAAATGCCACCGGTTATTCGCAATGCATCGATGGTAATGCCAAACAAATGAAAAATGGCTTTGCCAAGAAATGAAAAAGATAAAATCACAAAAAAGGTAATCAGCAACGCCTTAGTTGCAATCTTTACTTGTTCTGATTTGCTCCTGCCACCAACCAAACCCGCGAAAGCGGCGGTATTAGCAATGGGATTCATAATGGCAAAAAAACCTAAGAATACTGTGAGTAGTTGTGTGTATAGCTCATTCATATGTTTATTGCCTCTACTGTACTCGGTTAACTAACATTCAAAGCCGCGGTGTATTTACATGTCGAGCTGTTTTTGCTTGCTATGTACTATGTGTATCTAACTTTAGAAACTAAGTGCATCATATAATTAACCTTACCCAACTGAACACCTTTCATCCTCATGATGTTATAGGCGGTAACTAAGTGAAAATAGCCATTGGGAATCAAAAAGTCGTTAAGGTACTCAATGCCTGGTAGTTCCAAGTATTGGTTTTCTGACAACTCAATACGCCTCACTTCCAATAGCTTTTTATCGTCTGCCTTGACGTTGCTTAGACTCTGCTTGGTATGTTCAATGAGCTTCTTAGCGAGCGATAGTGACTTTAGTTCAGGTGGCAGGTTCTCCATTGCCTTGCCTTCACACCACCGCGTGAAGTTGTGTGCTTGATTGCAGGTAAAAACGATCTGCGTTCCAAAAGGATGCATGTCTTCAATTAGGCGATAGCTGAGTATCGTATCGCCTTCGTTCTCAAAGTGGTTCATCGAAACCTCTAGGATATGCGAAAGCGTGTCTAACCTAGATACGAACAACCTTTTAAAAGATTCCATTTTTTCTTCAGGCATATGATGATTCCTGGGTATTCCAGCCGATGTTTTGACTGCTTAACTCTTGGCAGGGTTACATGATAAGCAACTTAAACGGTTGGGGCTTAGAAAAATTGACTCTTTTCTGTACTTGCCAGATTTCATAGTAATCTGGCATGGCTAGCCTGCGCTTTGATTGGAGCGCCCTAAAACCCTGGATAATCTTAGGGCCATTTCTGGCGAAATTACCTTCTCGGTATGTTCATTCGGTCTGATTTTCTACAACAAGCACGAAGAAAAGCTTTGGAAGAATGTGGCTTTTTTGGATAAAGGTAAACAGAAGGAATTGCTGGAGAGTGCTTAAAATGGTGCCGGTTGACGGATTCGAACCGCCGACCTACTGATTACAAATCAGTTGCTCTACCAGCTGAGCTAAACCGGCACGGATGGCTTGTTGCCTGCCCTGACTGGAAGAACTCTGACGAGCTGCAGGGCGAAGGCGTGAGATTATAAGCCAAGGCTGGCGGGGCTGCAATGCCTTGTTTCTATGTTTTGCTTTTGATGTTCGGCGAGTTGCTTACAGCATTGGCTGATTGAATGACACCGGGGGTTGCGATCTTAGCGTAGGGCTTCTGTGTGGGCTTAAGGGCGTCGGGCGAGTGAGGCCGATGCTGGGCTGCCGGGGCAGGGGATATTGACGCGAACGGCCTCGGGAAAGGCTCTGAGTAAGATGCGGCCTAGGTCGCGGCGATCGGGATTGAGCCGGTAGTCGACCCAGTAGCGCGGCTCGGGTTCGCGGCGCAGGCCAATTTCAGCGTCGAACCCACGGCCTTGAATCAGGGCTTGACGTTCGCGGGCATGGGCTTCGTCGGCGTATAAGCCTAGTGAAATGGTGTTTTCCATATCGCCCGCGGTTACGATGAAGTAATCGTCGATGCCGGCCTCGGCAATGGATTCGGCTTGTTTTAAGGCGAGATTACGATTTTCCTGAGCTGGCATGAAAACCCACCAACCGCGCTCAACCACCGAGCGGCTGTCGCGAATCCATACCGTCTGGGCAAAAGTGCGTATTCGATCCACTGCGCGCTGTTGCTCGAGCTGCGTGCGTAAAGGGCCGAAGCTAGAACATTGGGTACTTTGATCGCTTGCATGCAGAACCACGTCGATGCTGGGCACATTAACGGGGGGCTTGGGCGTTTCTTGCTGTTGGCTGAGGCTGCTGAGCTCTGGCAGTTCGGCCAGTTGCTTATGCCAAATCCAAAAGCCGATATTGGCACTGAGCAGCAAGATGACGGTGAGTCGTAATAACATGATTATTCGAGGTATTGTGCGGTCAGACCGCGAAATACCAATAAGGGATCGATAACGGATTCGTAGGATAACAGGCCTGCCACCGCTTGTGCCCAACCGCCGCTTAAAAAGAGCCGGGGGGTAGCGTGGCCTTGTTGCGTCATTTGCTCGATGAAGCGCTCAATGGCGGCGATTTGCAGGTGTAAGGTGCCGCTGGCAATGGCGTCGCGGGTGTTATCTGCAAAACGCTGAAAAGTGGGTTCATGTTCTGTATCGACTGAGTGTTTTAATAAATGCCCTTTGTGTTGCAAAACATGGCGGGATGTGGCCAGGCCGGGAATGATCCAACCGCCTAAATGCTGACCCTCGGCGCTTACTGCATCAAGCGTGGTCGCCGTGCCTAAGTCCACCACACAAAGTGCCTCATCGCAGCTTAAGCGCGCCCCCAGCATTGCTAACCAGCGGTCAACGCCAAGTTGGTTCGCTGCAGGATAAGCATTGCATAACAGGCGATGTTCTGCCTGTGAAATCGCGCGTTCCAGGCGACTCTGCCAATGCATGGGTAGCGCGAAATCGGCTGCAACGGAGGCGAGAATAATGCGCGCAAACTGCTGATGGTTTTGCTGCGCTAAAAATGCATATAAGTCGTCGCTGCTGCCCTGTTGTAAGGTCTCGGTTTGCAGCTGTCGCCCTTTTGCGAGCAACCATTTAACTTGGCTATTGCCCGCGTCAATGAGCAGAGTAGCTGCACTACTGTTGCAGGAATTATCGCCAGCGGCGGAACACTCAGGCACGTCGAATACTCACTTCTCCGCTGTGAAAAACGCGGCTTTGCCCGTTAACTTGGGCGCGTAAGCCACCTTGCTCATCGATACCGAGATAGGTGGCCTGCTCAACACCCTGACCTGTGTGAACCTCAATAGATTCACCGCGTAGCATGTCGAGCTGTTGCCACTGCTCAAGCAGTTGTTGTGGCTGGGCGGGCGGCCACGTTTGCAGCTGGGTGCATAGCTGTTGTGCCAATGCTGCAACGATGGTATTGCGGTTCGCATTTGCGCAATGTTGATCGAGGCTGGTGAAGGCTTGATCGATGGGCGCATCGGCAGGCATGGCCACATTAATGCCAATGCCAACAACTGCCGAGCTGGGTCCGTCGGGAGTGGCTTGCAGCTCAATCAAAATACCGCCAAGTTTTTTGTTGGCGAGATAAATATCGTTAGGCCATTTGAGTTGAGGTCGAACACCACAGG
>JAKSCJ010000066.1 GCA_022360675.1 Lysobacterales bacterium | reverse complement strand
TTGTCAGTGTCACGAACGGGATCAGGAATGTAGGCATCCATCTCGGCCAGCAATTTCAGAATTGCCGGAACACCGATATCGCTGCTATCACCTTCTAACGCTTTCAGCGCAGAACCAGTAACGATAGGGGTGTCATCGCCGGGGAACTCGTAGCTCGATAACAGCTCGCGTACTTCCATTTCAACCAATTCCAGCAGTTCTTCATCATCAACCATATCGGCTTTGTTCAAGAACACCAGAATGTGGGGTACACCAACCTGACGAGCTAACAGAATGTGCTCGCGAGTTTGGGGCATGGGGCCGTCAGCAGCTGAGCAAACCAATACCGCACCGTCCATTTGCGCCGCGCCGGTGATCATGTTTTTCACATAATCGGCGTGTCCGGGGCAATCTACGTGGGCGTAGTGGCGACCGTCGGTTTCATACTCAACGTGAGCCGTAGCAATCGTGATACCGCGCGCACGCTCTTCGGGCGCGTTATCAATCTGATCGTAGGCCTTGAACTCGCCGCCTTGTGCTTCCGCACAAACCTTCGTTAAGGCAGCCGTCAATGTGGTTTTCCCATGGTCAACGTGACCGATAGTGCCAACGTTCACATGCGGCTTCGTGCGCTCAAATTTAGACTTGGCCACGCCAATACCTCTTACCTGAATCCGTTGTTAAAGAATAAGTTTTAGGGTTAAGCGATTTGCTTAACCATTGAATCCACAACACTAGACGGTGCTTCCGCATAGTGTGCAAATTCCATGGAATATGTGGCTCGCCCTTGGGTCTGTGACCGCAAGTCAGTGGCGTAACCAAACATTTCCGCCAACGCAACGTTGGCCCGGATAATCTTTCCGGAAGGTGCGTCTTCCATGCCTTGAACCAAACCGCGACGGCGGTTCAAGTCACCCATGACGTCACCCATGTATTCCTCTGGAGTTACCACTTCCACTTTCATCACAGGCTCCAGCAATACCAGACCTGATTTAATTGCACCGTCGCGGAAAGCCATCGAACCGGCAATTTTGAAAGCGATTTCCGATGAATCCACCTCGTGGTAGGAACCATCGTAGACAACCACTTTGCAGTCGACTAACGGGTAACCAATCAATACGCCATTACGCATTTGTTCTTGGATGCCCTTATCCACTGCAGGAATAAATTCCTTGGGAACAGTGCCGCCAACAATTTCGTTGACGAATTCGTAACCAGCGCCCTCTTCCAGGGGCTCGATGCGAATTTTAACGTGCCCATATTGACCCTTGCCACCAGACTGACGGATAAATTTACCTTCAGCCTCAACAGCAGTGCGGATGGTTTCGCGGTAAGACACTTGGGGTTTACCCACGTTTGCCTGAACTTTGAACTCACGCCGCATGCGGTCAATGATAATTTCTAGGTGAAGCTCACCCATACCGGAGATAATGGTCTGACCCGAATCCTCGTCAGTATTCACTTTGAAGGAAGGATCTTCTTGCGCGAGTTTACTCAGCGCAGCACTCATTTTCTCCTGGTCACCCGCCGTTTTCGGCTCGACCGCCACAGAGATAACCGGCTCCGGAAACTCCATGCGTTCTAAGGTGATGACCTCAGCGGGATCGCATAGGGTATCACCAGTCGTGACCATTTTTAAACCCACAGCTGCAGCAATTTCTCCAGCGCGGATCTCTTTTAACTCTTCGCGCGAGTTTGCATGCATCTGCAAAATACGCCCGATACGCTCTTTTTTGCCTTTAATCGGGTTGAAAACCATGTCGCCTGACTGGACAACACCGGAATAGACCCGAATAAATGCTAAAGTTCCAACGAAAGAATCAGTAGCAATTTTAAAAGCTAAAGCGGAGAACGGTTCGTCATCGCTACTCAAACGCTGCCCTTGATCACCCTTAAACAGTTCACCTTGAACAGCGGGCACATCAACTGGCGCTGGCATCAACTCAACAACCGCATCCAGTACCGCTTGCACGCCTTTATTCTTAAAGGCAGAGCCACACAAGCAAGGCACTAAGGTGTTCGCCAGCACACCAGCACGTAAGCCTTGAATAATTTCTTCAACAGATAACTCACCTTCTTCAAGGTATTTATCCATTAAAGACTCATCAGACTCCGCAGCGGCTTCGAGCAAAGCCTCGCGGGCCAGCTCAGCTTCATCTTGCATGTCTGCGGGAATATCGCGAGCCTCATAGGTTGTACCCATGGTCTCAGCATCCCAGTAGATTGCACGCTGACGAACCAGATCGACTACACCAACAAAATCTTCTTCAGCGCCGATGGGCAACTGAAGAGGAATCGGATTTGCGTTAAGGCGCTCTTTAAGCTGCTCTACAACACGCAAGAAATCCGCACCTGTGCGGTCCATCTTATTAATAAAGGCAATACGCGGCACTTGGTATTTATTCGCCTGCCGCCAAACGGTTTCTGATTGAGGTTCAACACCGCCAACCGCGCAAAAAACAGCCACTGCACCATCAAGAACACGCAAACTGCGCTCTACCTCAATGGTGAAATCAACGTGCCCTGGCGTATCAATGATATTGATACGATGCTCAGGAAACTGTTGATCCATTCCTTTCCAGAAACAGGTAGTCGCTGCAGAAGTAATGGTAATACCACGCTCCTGCTCCTGCTCCATCCAGTCCATGACAGCATTGCCATCATGGACCTCCCCAATCTTATGGGATACCCCGGTATAAAAGAGGATGCGCTCTGTTGTCGTTGTCTTACCGGCGTCAATATGGGCCATAATGCCGATATTGCGATAACGCTCGATAGGCGTCTTCCGTGCCACGACTCAGCGCTCCAAAATTACCAGCGGTAGTGTGCGAAGGCTTTGTTAGCCTCAGCCATACGATGGGTATCTTCGCGTTTCTTAACAGCCGCACCGCGTTGCTCGATCGCCTCCAGCAACTCAGCAGCCAAACGCTGCGCCATGGTTTTTTCGCCACGCTTACGAGCAGCGTCGATAATCCAACGCATGGCCAAAGCGGTACGACGACGCGGGCGAACTTCTACCGGAACTTGGTAGGTCGCACCACCCACACGGCGAGACTTAACCTCAACCATGGGCTGTACGGACTCAAGTGCTTTGGTGAATACTTCCAGAGGATCTTTGCCGGTGCGCTCCTGAACCTTGTCCAGTGCGCCGTAGACGATGCTCTCGGCAACAGATTTCTTACCGCTGATCATGACGTGGTTCATGAATTTAGCCAGCGTTTGGTTGCCAAATTTGGGATCTGGCAGGATTTCGCGTTTAGCGACAACTCTTCTTCTAGGCATGATAAGCCCCTTAAAATAGGTCTTCAGGTTAGTTCAGGATATTCCGTTGAGTCACCTGACCTTACTCTTATCGTCAGCAGCAGTTCCGATATTTCGAAATATAACTACATCAGAATACGGTGCATTCTCTGTTACTCGCTGTTAACAACAACGACAGAGAATTTCAGCTTATCCCTTAGGACGCTTAGCACCGTACTTGGAAC
>JAKSCJ010000095.1 GCA_022360675.1 Lysobacterales bacterium | reverse complement strand
GAGATTCCCGAAGCACTGCTTACGCCCAGTGTTTCTTTGGCCATGCCCGCCAAAGCGGGGCGGCAATACGCCAAGGTTTCGGGCGACTATAACCCTATTCATTTAAGCCAAACCATGGCGCGTTGGTTTGGTTTTCGCCATGCCATTGCGCACGGTATGTATAGCTTAATGCGGGTGGTGAGCGTGGTGGAACGCCAAGAAGGCATGCAAGCTCAGCAAATTAATGCGCGCTTTGTGCGGCCGGTGTTTTTGCCGTCGGTGTCGGGCTTAGCCCATGATTTTATCGGTGCGGGTTGTCGCTTTGAACTTAGCGATGAGCAAGGGCATTTACAGCTCGTGGGCGATATCTTATAGATACGTCTAGATGCACTGACTGAAAGCCGTAACGATGTTTACTGACCAATAAAAAACCCCGTATGAAAGCGAGGTTTTTTTATGTCTGTAACGGCGCTTTACATGATGCTATTGATGCGCCGATGTTAAGTGACTAACGATGACGATAAATCGGATAGCGTTGATACTGGGCATCGTGATAAGGGCTTTGTTCGTAAAACCAATGTAAGCGCGCCCGTGCATCACCAGCAAATTCGGCATCGTTGGCAAGCTTGTCTTCAAAGCGTTGCTGTAACTCAGGGTCGTCTTCCAACATCTTGCGTGCTAAGGGTTCCATGGCGTAGCTTTCGAAGTATTCGGTGCGTTGTAAGATGCTGGCCATCTCGCCCCATTGGAAATAACTATCGGGCGATTGGGGTTCCAGTAACAACACCGCTAAGGTGCCCAACGATTGCTGAGTATCGACGCGGTAATCGCCTGCGGCCAACTGCACCGTAACGTTTTCTACCTGCGGTGTGCCTGCTGTGTAACGCGCACGCCCTTCAAAGGGTGAATTTTCGGCATCGAGGCTGGCCTCTACTAACCGATAACGCTCGACCTCAACGCTTTGCGCTTGCTCCAAGCGGTCTACCAAGATGCCCTGGTCTTGTAAGTGCTCGGCAATGGCCGACCAAGCCTGGGGAATATAGTAATAACGCGGCCGTTTCACTGTGACGGTGGGTTGATCCATCACAAATAGTGGGATTTCCTGCTCGATAGGTTCGCCAGTCCAGCGCGTGGTAAGACCACCACTGATGGCGGAGAGATAGTTCTCGGAACGAATGCCCTTAAAGCGAATGGGGCCACTGTCTTCGCCCGGACTAAAACCCAGCGCGATGGTTTCGGTCTCGGCGTAACGATCTTCGATACTGGCCTTGCGTAAAGCTTCGCGATCCTCGCCCACTAAGGCGACCACCTCACGTAAAAATACATAGGTGCCCAAAACCCGCTGGCGGAAGGGTTTTAATGAATGGTTTTCTACCAATATGGTGGCCATGTGGCGGGCATCGCCCCAGCCGTTGGAATAACGTGGGCTGGCGGTCCAGCTCAACATACCGCCACTCATATCGCGACCATTGGCAGAAAAAATTAACGGCCCTGGAATATGCCCACCTGCGTTTAATGCTTTATTCACCCGCGGTCGTAAAGTGCCATCGAGCCAATCGGCAATGCGCGGTGACCAACCATGGGGGCCATTCCAACCATAAGTGATGTCGTACTGATAATCGGCACCGTCGGTGACGTGTACATCGACATATAAGTCGGGCTGCCACACATTCACCACCGAGGCCAAAGCGCGCACGCCGGGTGTGTCGAGCTTGGCGTAGTCGCGATTTAAATTCAGATTCAAGGCATTGGTGCGCCAGCCCATTTCGCTGGGGCCACGCTGGTTAATGCGATTAAAGGCACTGTTACGTTCGTGGCCATCCACGTTTAAAATTGGAATAAACAAGATGCTGGTGTTTTCCAATAAAGCGCTGGCCGAGCCACCCACCGTTAAGTCGCGCAGCAACATCATGCCGGCGTCTTTACCGTCGATTTCGCCCGAGTGAATGCCGGCGTGAATCAATACCAGGCTACGACCGCTTTCTTGAATGGCGACCGGGTCACTTAAGCCATCGCGATCGACCACCAGCATTTGAATGTCGCGCCCTTGGTTACTGTGGCCGATGCTTTGCATGCTGAGCTGCGGACTGGCCTCGCTCAGGCGTTGCAGCCAGGCCATCGTCGTTACGTAATTGGGCGACGACACCAAGCCACTGCGTTCGGCGGGGGTAATCCAAGGATCACTGGCATCGCTGATATAACTTTGGCTCGCGCCATCCCAAGGCACTTGAGGCGGTAATAAGCGCGCAATAGCTGCCGCATCGAAGGTGCCCGGGTTGGGCACAGTCGGTGTGGCGGTGGCGGAGCTTTGAGCTAAGCAGAAGCCAGAGCTGCCCAGCAGCAGCATGCTTAAGCCGAGTAAAGAAGGGGCGCTGCGTAACATGTAAGAACCTCGGTATCGTGGCGAGCCATAAAGCAGCGCTAAGTGTTACATATTCTGCCGTCTTGCCAAGTGCTTAAGCGATGGGTTTAGCGATAACCCGTGGCGGCCTGCCGTTTATTTTCAGGCGGCACGGCTTTGCTGCTGCTGTTTGCACAAGGTGGTGGCCACTTTACGAATATCACGCAGCACCCCAGCGGCGGTCACCACAGGCCCTGCGCCGGGTCCGCTGAGCAGCGTTTGTTGTTCTTGCGGATGACTGAGCTTGAGCAGGTTGTGACAGCCCTTGATAGCCAAAGGATGGTGCTGGGACACATTTTCTAAGGCCAGCTGTAAGCGCTGCTGTTTAAGCCGTGCCACATAGCGCACGCATTCGCCTTGGCTGCGGGCCTGGGTAATTCTTTGCCCCAAGGCTTTAATGGCTTCAGGGTGGGTGAAATCAGCCATTAATGGTTGGCGCTGAATATCGTTAAGCTCCAACGATAAACCCAAAATACGGCCTAAGATTAATAACTTGCGAGCGCTATCCCAGCCGTCTAAATCGGCACTGGGATCGGGCTCTAATAAGCCTAGTTCTTGGCTGTTTTTAAGGGCTTGATGGAAGTCGTCGCCTTGCTCCATTTGGTGCAATAGCGCATTGATACTGCCGGATAGTATCGCCTCAAAACTATTGACTGGCCGCGTCTGCGGATCGGCCAAGGTGCTAATAAATGGTAGTCCCGCGCCCACAGTAGTGCTGGCGGCGTAGCATGGGTGGTAAAACCATTGGCGAAACTGCGCCAAGCTGCCGCTTAGCGCGTGTTTATTGGCCGTCACCACACCGGCACCTTGGGCTAGCCACGTACCGTGCTGTGCCGCAACTTCTGGCGCTGCGGTGGTATCGATAATCACCACGGCTTGCTGGGCGTATTTGCCGGTGAGTGGCCGTTGGAGCTGCCATTGTGAGTCGAGCTTTGGGCCCTCACCGTGGCGTAACCATTGGCTGCCGCGCGAGTTAATCACTTGCTGCACTTCAAGTGCGAGCCCGTGTTGTAAGCGTAATGCTAAATCGGCCTGCAACCATTGGCGTAAACCTTCTTGCCCCACTTGGCCTGGGCCAATCCAGATTAAATGCACACTTTCGGCTTGTTGAAACAAGGCCTTATGCAGTGGCTCTTTTAAGGCTGGAGAGTGGGTGTTGCTGTGGTGATGGTGGGTTTCGTGGAGAAAAATATCGTGGCCCTCTAGGCGTGCTTGTGGCCAATGTTGGCGCACTGCGGCCAGATTATGCTCGCTTTGCAGTTGATCCTGCTGGCGTTGAGCGGGGCTTAATGGACACAATTGATGCGCCACACTGATACGCCATTGTGCCGGGCTCACGTGGTTTTGCCATTCCACCAATACACGGGGGGCGTTAAGCCAGGCAAAGGCGCTTGAAGCGCTATTAGTAACGGCGTTCATGCGACTTCCCGCTGAGCTTTATTGGGTTTGGAATCGGTGCTTTGACGCTGATTTTGCGTTGCGGCTAAGAACTGATGTGCTGCTTGGCTCAAGGCACGCTGTAAATCGGCAATGAGATCTTGGCTGTGCTCGATGCCGATGGACAAACGCAACAGGCCATCGCAGATTC
>JAKSCJ010000235.1 GCA_022360675.1 Lysobacterales bacterium | reverse complement strand
TTGTTGCGCGCGTTCGCTGCGGTGTTGCGCTTGGCTTAAGCTTAATTGCTCTTGAGCTAAGTGCAGGGCACTGTGTTGTAAACGTTGCAAAATATCTTGCGGATCGCTGACTAACAAGGTGTAGAGCTGTTCGCGCAGGGCGTCAATACGAGCTGGAACGCGGCGGCGTTGCTCTTGTGCTTCGCCTTGAGCGTCGATCACGGTAACCAACTCGCTACTGGCTGCTTGCACCGGCACTAAGCTCCACAACGCATCGTCGGGCAAATATTCTTGTAAGCGCGTTTGTAGTTGGGCGAGCTCTTCGGGCCGATACCAATCGCTTTTATTCAGTGCGATCACCATGGGTTTGCCTAAGCTCACTAAGGCTTGTAGCGCTTGGTATTGTTCGCGGTTTAAGTCGCCATCGCAGACGTAAACCACCACATGGGCGCGGCTGGCTTCTTGCTGGGCTTGTGCGGCTAAGGCTTGCGCGTCGACCTGGGCGAAGCCCGGTAAATCGATTAACTCCACCGTAATTTCGGCATCGGGTTCGCTGGGGCGCGTCAGTTGCCAGCGGCTGTGATAAGCGCTTTGCGTGGTGCCTCCGAGAGCGGAGGTGGCCTGTTGTTCGGTTTGTGTAAGCGCATTAATTAAGCTGCTTTTGCCACTGCTGATGCTGCCGAAAAGCGCGACAAAATAATGAGCTTCCTGGCGGCGTTGATCCAAAGTATCCAGCTCGTGCTGAGCGGCCTGGATATCGACACCTTGGGCGTGTAAGTCGTGAAGTTGCTGCTCGATGTGCTCGCGTGCAATAGGCGCAGGTTTGTTTTGGCTTTGATTGGGTACAGCTGGAGGGCGCAGCATGCGCCATGCCACCACCACCCCGATGACCGTTAGCAGCAGTACAAAGACGAGGTAAGCAATCGCGGCGCCGGGCGACAACTGAGTGAGCTGATGCCAAAGCGAAAGCGCGGTATCGGTGGCTAACAGCAGGACGGCAATAATAACTAAGGTGAGCACAAGAATTAAGGCCGCCAAGCTTAGCCGCAGTGAAGACTGAACTTGCATGGCCTAATTATTGCACAGGGCAGAGCTGTGAGGGTCTGCCAGAAGCTGGTGTGGGCAGACATGATCGACCATCTGATGATGGCCGATCCGTGCTGAAGTTGGCCTGGGTTGGCGCTGGCTCGAGTTAAATCTAGTAGAGGTTAAAGTCAACCGGGCTTGAAGCTTAGTTTTGTTCGAACCCGGTTTCGTAGATGACTAAAGGAATGTCCAATAGGCAGCTGGCGTTATTAATGTCGTCGCTCATCTGCTGGATGCTGCAATTGGAAAACTGGGTGCTGCCGTTAATCACCGGATTCATAATGCCGCGGAACGTCTCGCTGGCACAGGCGTCTTCGCCATCGTGGGGGGAGCTGAAGTTGTGCCCTAACTCATGGGCAAAAATCAGCGCACTGGTGGTATTGCCATTGAAGTCTTGGTCGACACCATAGCCAAAGGTGATGCTGCACAGCACACCAATGTAGGCTAAACCCACAAAACCGCCATTCACATTACGACCAGTAAATAAATGCGCAATACCACCACGTGGCAATAAGCTGCCTTCGCCACTGCGCATGTATGCGCGGAATTGGTTCAGCAAATCTTCAATATCGAAAGAGGTCAGGGAGCCATTGCTATTAAGCACTTCGTGGTGCAATAAGCCCAGAGAAACCGATAACTGGCTGGTGTAAATGCCATCGGCCAGGTTGAGCCGCGCTAAAACGTTGGCTGTGGTATTGCCATTGTGCGTGTTGCTGAATTGCGTATCGGTAACGATAGTGAGCGGCAATTGCTGCAAATTGCTGGCACCGCGGCCACTGCTTTGAATATGGCGTAAAAAAGCGGTGCTATTGGTTTCGGGCGCGCTGGATTCTGGCGCTCGCAGCGGATCGGCACCATGCAAAATGGGCAGGGTGAGATCGTTCATGCTGAATACAATGGTGCTGCCCTCGGGGGCGCGGGTGGCGGCATTGCTGTGTGGATTCAACATACTGGCAACTTCGTCTATGGCATCGACCAAGTAGAGTTCGCCATGGGCAAACCAAGCCCCACTCCATTGCTGATTGATGTACGACAAACGCAGCCACGAGCCTTCAATAGCTTGGCCCTCGGCGTCTAAAACCTGGCCAGAGAAATAACGTGCTTTGGCGGCGGTTAGCTGTTGTTTAACCGCACTGGAAAGCGATTGCATCAGCTGATGATTGGGTTCGATAGCGAGCTGGAAGGAAAGATCCTGATAACGAACGGTAAATTGATGTTGCGCTTGCTGGGCCGATAATTCGGGCCAATTTGCCTGCTCAAAATAATGAATGGTGCCCTGATCTGAGGTGTTTACGGCCCAAGTATTCTTGAATGGAATGGCCGATAAAAGACAAAGGCTGCCCACAAGCAATGCGTTCCGCATTGCCGAAACAAAAGGGAGTTTCATTTTTTTCTTCCTGAATGCTGGTTTATTACGGTCGTTATGTGGCCGTATTATGGCCGTTGCATCCTCGCAACGGGCGCTTTTGCAGCATTCTAGGGGCGAAAACCTGCGAAACACAAATTAAATATGCAATTTTGCCAATATACCCACCGCAAATCAGCATCTTTCACTGGCTTAAGTGGCTGAGCTTCTAAGCATTTTGAACTTCGGCTCGTCGATAAATCAGAAACGTTAAAACCGATGTGTTATAGCTCGTGCCACCGGTTAACAAAATGGCGTGCTAGTCTGGTCTACTTCTTATTTTTCTATTTTGGGGAATGTTTCGTGGGTCGATTAAGCGCTAATGCCCGCTGGGGCCGATGGTTACGTAATACTGCTGGTGTTGCGGCTCTTTCCTGCTTGGCTTTGAGTCATCCCGTGGCTGCCCAAAACGAAACCTCAGCCCCGGGCGGTGCTTGGTTAACACCTGAGTTAAAAGCGACCGCGCAACAGCTCATTCAAACAGCAACGCATGATCGTACCGCCTATGAGCTGGTTGAATCGTTAACGACTGAGGTGGGTGCCCGCTTGGCTGGCAGCGAAGCCGAAGCGCGTGCGCGTCAATGGGCATTGCGCGAAATGCAGCGTTTAGCGTTTGCCAATGTGCGCGAAGAGCCATTTAAGGTTTGGCACTGGCAACGTGGCCACGAGCATGCCGCCATTGTGAGCCCGTTTCCTCAAAGTTTAAGTATCACCGCCTTAGGTCATAGTGTTGGTACACCGGAGGGCGGTATACGTGCTGAGGTGGTGCGCTTTGCGACCTTAGACGACCTCAAAGAGGCTACGGCTGAGCAAGTGCGCGGCAAAATTGTGTTTGTTGATGAGGGCACCACCCGAACCCAAGACGGTAGTGGTTACGGCATGGCGGTACAGAAGCGCTCGGGCGCGGCAGCCATCGCCGGACCATTAGGCGCGGTAGCGGCTTTGATTCGCTCGGTAGGTACCGATCACCACCGCTTTCCTCACACCGGTGTGATGCGCTATCCCGATGAGGGCGCGGCGATTCCTGCTGCTGCCTTGGCAGCACCCGATGCCGATCAATTAGGCCGCGCTTTAAAACGCGGTGCAGTGACTGTTCAACTTGAGCTACATAGCGAGGGCGGCGGCCGTCGCCAAGACGCCTGGACGGGTAATGACGAGCAACTAGCACCCTCTGGCAATGTGATTGCTGAGGTGGCAGGTGAAACCGATGAAATCGTTTTGTTGGGGGCGCATCTGGATTCTTGGGATTTAGGAACCGGTGCCATTGATGATGGCGCAGGCGTGGGTATCATCATGGCGGCTGCTCATTTGATTCAGCAACTTCCCCAACGCCCCAAGCGCACCATTCGTGTGGTGTTATTTGGTGCCGAAGAAGTGGGTATTGCCGGTGCTAAAGCTTACGCCGATAAATACGAGCGTTCGCTGGCAAAGCATGTGATTGCCGCCGAGTCAGATTTTGGCGCGCGTAAAATTTGGCGCTTCCAAACCGCCTTTGGTGATGATCAACTCGCCAAGAAAGACGCTTTCTTACGGGTGTTCCGTGAGCTGGGCATTACACCCGGCGATAACAATGCCCGTGGTGGACCCGATTTAACCTTCCTACGACTGGCAGGCGTGCCGGTGGTTTCTCTGACACAAAACGGCTGGGATTATTTCGATCTGCACCATACAGCCGATGATACCTTCGACAAAATTGACCCTGAAGAATTAGCACAGAACGTGGCGAGCTATGCAGCCTTTGCTTGGCTCGCGGCAAATATTGAGGGCGGCTTTCGCGCTGAAAATGCGCCAGACTGAGCCGTATATTAGGCCGATGTGTGCAATCGCAAATTTTTACATGAATCACACAACTTTATTGATTTAAATCAATTGCCAGGCTGGGAAGCTGTTTATGCTCTGCGCAAGTGTTGATCAGCTAATTTTCATTAGAAAACACCGATTTGCTGATCACTAAGAACCAGACGGTATTTGAGCAAACCCCGTGCTGCTGTTATAGGCATGCACGGGTTTAGCTCGTTGCGCTGCGTCGAGGAAGGATGTGGTTTCATCCTAAGCGCAATACTGAAAATATTGAGTATCAACGAAATAAAAAAATAACTTGCTGTTGTCTTTACATGTGGGTCGTATAAGCAGCGTGTTTGCTGAGCCATTGTTGCTGAACATTGGATCTTGCTTCTCTATATCACTAATAAAGCAGATCACAGCTTGTGCTTGGGCGCGCTGTTTTTTCTCGTGGACACCAGTATTTTTTGCGGGCTTTATAGGATTAATACCTGTTGACTGATACCGACTGTTCATTACAACGGTGATTAGAAGGTAAGCGGGATCACCCCAACCATAAAGTCAAAAATTAATCACTGAATGATCTTTCGTGGCGTATCGCTGTGATGCTTTGTCGTGGCGGCGTGGTCGTGTTGGATCTTTATAGATTTTCATGTTTTGTCGTTTCTGAACCCGGCAGAACAAGGTCATGTTGCAAGGTATGACCGCTTAAAAACTTTGAGAGGGTAAAATGGCTAAGATTGACTTAAATTCATTGAGCAATATTGATGGCTTTATCGCTGGCAGCCTGGTTGATGGCACCAGCGGTATGATGCTGGGCCAGCTCGGTGTAGGTATCGATTTGGATGTGGCGGCTGCGGGTAACACCGAGGTCGTACGTTCAAAGCGTAAAGTGATGAAAGCTTTAGGCTTAGAGGACAATATCGAAGATATCCTGATTTCTCTGGGCAAGCAGTATCATCTTATTCGCCCCTTAGAGGCGAGTGAAGATCTTTTCTTGTACCTGATCTTAGATCGCACCCATGCCAACTTAGCCATGGCGCGTCATACTTTACGTGCGTTTGAAAAAAATATTGTGCTGTAATTGATTCGCACCGTGTTGTGCGCAGTTTACAGCACGTAATGTTTGCATCAATGCCTGTTAAAAAAGGCTCTCGCCGTATGGCTGGGGCCTTTTTTATGGTCGTTTTTTGTGATTATTGTTCAAAACATAAACACGAAAAGGCCATGGCTTCAATAAGCCATAGCCTCTTTCTTTTTTTACCCGCGCTAACTGGAGAGTGGTTGCGAGTTGATGTTTGTGTTTAAGTGTTAGTGCTTTGTATAAAAGTTTAAAAACGCGGTAAGAAACGTAAAATCGATTCTGCCGGTAATGCGCCTTGGTTCATCGACGGTAAGCTCAGCATAAAGGCGTTGGCAAATTGGGTGGTTTCACCACGATTAGTTGGTACTATTAAATTGAAGGCAGAGCGCCCTTCAATCACATGCTGACCATTCGGGAATAGTTTTAATACGGGATCAACGTAAGACGAGTTGACGTTAAGTAGGCCATTGGCGTTGGGATCGTAACTAAGGAAATATTCACGTGTTTGGTCGTTGGCATAAATAGTGAAGTCGCCAGCGTCAACATCGACAGCGGTAGATCCAAACGATGTTCCCCCTGAGCCTTCTCTTAAGAAATCTTGAATAATTACACCTTCAGCCACAAAGCGGTATATATCCCAGCCCGCAGTACCTGAAAAGTTTTGGTCTTGTGCGACGAGCACCGGGGTTACTTGCCCGAAGTGACGGATATTAAAGTTACGTGCGTTAGTGGTGGGCGAGTTTGGATCGGTATTATTATCGATTAACGCGCTTTCAAATTGAAACTGGAAAGGCCGCTCCCAATAACTACGCGTAGAGTTGGCTTTGCCATCGGCGAAGCGTGCTTTGGTTAAGCGATGAGTTACAGAACCCACGGTAAGCTCTGCGTTCAATGCGTCGATAAAACGTAAGGTGGCACTGGGTACTTCGGATATCACACTTTCGCCGTCACGCTCACCGTCTTCACATAGTAAACAAGTGCCATTAGCGCTGCGACTTAACGATAAATCCAGCTCACTGATAAAGCCATCGGTGCGCCAATCAGCGTTAAATTCATAGGGTTGAATGCTGGTGTACCAAGCCTGTTGTTGGGGTTGATCTTGCTCATAAGAAAGAATATTGACCGTGATCATTGCCTGTTGAGTGCTATCGGTATCCGATAAAAACTCAGTGCTGTCTTGGGTTTCGACGGTTATTCCCCAGCGTCCTGCGCCCGTGTTGTTACTCCACCAAGCGCCATTGGCAGGTAGCAGAGGAGCTTCCTCGCGTAGTACCGGTTCAGTTGTGGGTTCAAAACGTTGATCCTCGGGGCTTGAGGTTTGCGCGAGTGCTGAGCTTACGAAGCCAAAGCCCAGCGTTAAAATAATACAATGGAAACCAATACGGCTAGGGTTATTCATCATTAAGTCCTTTAGCTAAACATTAAATGAATGTTCATTGATTGCATAGTAGAGCTACAGACCCACCAGCTTTTTATTCAGTTCCGTAATTGCCATTGCTGTTTCGGTAAAACGAATGTAACGATAAGTTCCTTATTCTTTTGGGTTTTAATGTTTGCGTTGAAAAGAGTGTGAGCCCGTCTTAAGACGGTTGTTTTGCTAAAGCTAGAAAGGAATTCGATACACTAAAAAGGCTAAGTTAAACCGCTTAACAACGAGTATCATGCAGATGCGTTTGAAACCCTATGGATTTATTGTCTTCGCCCCCGGCTATACGCCTGAACAACAACATCATGTACTCGATAATGGTGTGTTTTGCATAAGCAAAGAAAACCAACCCATTGGTCAATAATCTGCTCGTCATGGCTAGATTCTGGGTTTGTGCAAATGATCTATAATTCCACATTGATTGCTTTATTCTTCGCGCTTTTTAAGATTACACGGTGAATCGTTAAGCGCGTTCGAAACCAATAGGTCAAATTCAGTTGATTAACAAGCCTGCTCTATCGAACGGAACTTCCAATAACGCAACAAAGATATTGGATCGACGCCTTTCTATCGCCCCCATGATGGATTGGACGGATCGCCATTGCCGTTATTTTCACCGCTTGCTCACGCCCAATGCCTTGCTGTACACCGAGATGGTAACGACCGGCGCGGTGATTCATGGTGATCGTGAACGGTTGATCGGTTTTAATCCGGAGGAAGATCCGGTGGCTTTGCAATTGGGTGGCAGCGACCCTGAGGCCTTGGCTCAGGCCGCTGTCATTGGTGAGGATTGGGGTTATGCCGAAATCAATTTGAATGTGGGCTGTCCGTCGGATCGGGTGCAATCGGGGCGCTTTGGTGCGTGTTTGATGTACGAGCCCGAGTTAGTGGCAGAGTGCATACAGGCCATGCAGGCGCGGGTGTCGATTCCGGTAACGGTGAAACACCGCATTGGCGTGGACGAGCAAGACAGCGAGGCCGATTTGCAGCGCTTTATGGAAGTCTTGATTCAGGCTGGCTGTGAGGTCTTTATTGTTCATGCACGTAAAGCCTGGCTGAAAGGCCTGAGCCCAAAAGAAAACCGCGATATTCCACCGTTGGATTACGACCGGGTTTACCGCTTAAAGCAGACATTTCCTGACGTTTCGATCAGCATTAATGGAGGCATTCAATCGGTGGCCGAAGTGAATGAGCATCTACAATATATGGATGGCGTGATGCTGGGCCGCGCGGCTTACCATAATCCTTGGTTGTTAACGCAGTGCGATACACAAATCTGGGGCGGCCAGCCTCCGACCGATCGTCGCGAGGTGTTAGCCGAAATGGTGCGTTATGCCGAACAACACATGGCCCGTGGCGGCTTTGCACGCCATGTGGGGCGCCATTTATTAGGCTTGTATCAAAACCTGCACGGTGCGCGAATTTGGCGTCGCCATGTGTCAGAGTGCTTGCAAAAACGCGATGGCGAACCGGCAGAATGGCTACAGGCCTGCCCCGAGCAGGAGCTCGACATTGAACAAAAAGCGCCAACGAGTGCTGTAGCGAACGCACCGGTGCATGCAGATTAAGCCGGCGTAAAACAAGGCTTAAGTAAGGTAGAGATCGGATTCAGTGCAGCTTGGGCTCGTTTTGCTTCATATAAAAAAACACCGGCTTGGAGCGTTCCAAGCCGGTGTTTTGCGTTTGAATAAGCGTTCGCTTAAAAGTTAGCGAGCACGCAGGCGCTCAATCCAGCCGCTAAGACGGCCGCGCCAGCGGTTATTACCGTGTTTATTCGGGCCAGCTGAGTTGGTGGCACGGGCGTGGGTATCGGTTTGGGCTTCGTCGTTTTCACTGGCTGCCGATTCAGCTTCCATCTTGGCGTGTTGCTCGGCCATTTGGGTGATGCGCTCGTATTTGGCCAAAGCTGAGGCAATATTGGGTTGCAGAATACTCAAGCGCACGGGCTTGGGTAAAAAGCGGTAAATACGGCCCGAATTAATGAGCTCTACCAAGTGGGAGATATCGGCCCGGTAGGTCACCACAATAATGATAATTTGTGGATACTTTTGGTGCAGATCAAATACCAGTTGAGTGGTGGCGTCGCCGCCCATGGCGGTGTCGATAATGACGGTGGCGATCTCTTGCTGGCCAACCATCTCCAAAGCGCGTTCGGGGCTATCGACCGTGTGCAATGTGACTTTGTCGGGAATTACCGCATCGACCATGCCCGCTAATTCAGCATCTTGGTCCACCAATAAAATATGGTGAGGAATGCTCGATTCCAGCGGTTTTTCTTCAGCTGGCGGTGCCGGAGGAATTCGCGATAAGCGCGCGGCCTCTAAAACCGTGGTGATGAGTTCTTGGTTATCCCAGGGTTTATTGATATAGCGATAAATCTCGCCTTCGTTGACCGCTTGAATGGCGGCAACTAAATCGGCCTGACCGGTGAGTAAAATACGAATGGTGCGTGGCGATTGCTTGCGCGTTGCGCGCAGAACCTCAACCCCTGTCATTTCTGGCATGAGTTGGTCGCAAACAATAACGTCGAAATCGTGGCTGCGTTGTAACTCTAAAGCGTCGTAACCATTGTTGGCCACTTCTACTTCGCAGTCGCGTGCGAAGAGGCGTTGCATCGCTTTGAGTACGCGTTCTTCGTCGTCGACGAATAAAATCTTAGGCTTCATACCACTGCGCCTTTTTTGTGTTGTCCATCATCTGGCGTTGCAGACGACGGGGTATCCTCGGTAGTTGGAGTGCCAGTATTAGATGTATCTGAATCCGTTTTAGTACTCTGGTTTTTAGTACTTTGAGATTCAGTACGCTGGCTTTGTTGCTCATTATAGTTGCCTTCCTGGCCATTGTGCTTGTGCTCCTTCCCGGGAGATCGGCTGATGGGCAGTCGAATCACAAACCGGGTGCCGCGTTCCGGGCTTGAATGAACTTTAATCTCGCCACCATGATCATGCACGATCTGGTGAGAAATTGACAAACCCAGGCCGGTTCCCTCGCCAATGGGTTTGGTGGTAAAGAACGGATCAAATATTTTTTCCGCAATTTCCGATGGTATACCACATCCATTGTCGCGAAATACAATGTGAATGTCATTGCCTTGATGACGAGTGGTAATTTTAAGATGCCCGAGCTGCTGTGTTTTTTGTGGATCGATCGCCTGGGCCGCGTTGGTGATCATATTCAGGAACACCTGGTTAATCTGCGATGGCGAACAGGTAATTTTAGGCAGCTCGCTGAAATCTCGTTCCACCTCCATTTTGTTTTTCACGCTATGTTTAGCAATGGCTAAGGTGTTGTCTAAACCAGCGTTGACATCGTACTCGTCTATGCGGGCCCGGTCGAGGCGGCTGAAGTTTTTCAGATTCCCCACTAAATCAGAGATTTGGTCTAAACCATAGTCGGCATCGCTAATGGCTTCGTGGGTGTTACTGAAAATCTCGTATTGTTGCGCTTCTTGATACAAAAGCTCCACGCGCTCGGATTGCTGTTTGATTTTTTCTTTATCGCG
>JAKSCJ010000387.1 GCA_022360675.1 Lysobacterales bacterium | reverse complement strand
GCTGTGGTTCAAAGATTCATAACAGACACCAGCACACAGCCGAAGTCAACAACTGGCCGTTGATGGCAGACAAAAAAAACGCCCGGCAGTGCCGGGCGTGGTGAAGGAACAATGAAATAACATCAACGCAATAAACTCAGTGGGGTCGAGTTTATAGGGTGTAGCAAGTTCGATTAAAACGTACTTAATTTAGAGCGTTCATTTATGAATGGCGCTCGATAATCTGCTCAATTTCGCCATTTTGCTTCATCTTGGCGATCGCTTGGTTGAAACGTTCAATAACGTCTGCCGAGACTTTGCTCTCGTTAAACTGCAAGAACACGTCTTGCGTTCCCGCGTTGATTTCTAAATGCTCAACACGGCCTTCGATGAGACTGCGATCGGCAATAGCACGAACCACCATCGGATCTTCTAAGATTCCGTCCACCTCACCATTGAGCAGGTTATCGACATTCTGTGAGGAAGAATCGGCAATAATGAATTGGCTTTTATGCAGTAAATCGCCACGCAAGGCGCTAATCGGTTCTTCATATTGATAAAGCTTGTTTAAGCCTAAATCGTAGTTCAGCTTAATCAACATTTCTAAATCGTCACGATGAACCGGCGACGCCGATACCACATGCAAGTCGTAGGTTTGGGTGCGGTAGGCATCGGAAATCACCAAACCCGCTTGTTGATTCATACCTTCGTAAACGCCTACCAGTAAATCGATCGAGCCGGTTTCTATTGATTCAGATTGCTGGTTTTGCGGCACATGACGATAGCGTAAAGCGCAACCAGCACGCTCAGCCACCGAGCTTAAGATATCGATATCAACACCAAAGGCTGAGCCATCGGGAGCACGATAATGGAACGGTACACGCTCGTCCCAACCGGCGGCTAAGATACATGAGCCGGAATTACTGGCGCTTTTGCGCGCCGTTTTAGTACTGGGGGTAGCAGGTTCACTGGAGGTAGGGGTTGCTTGATCTGCCGATGGTTTTTCGGGTGCCGATGCGTTGGTTTGTGCTTCTTGCTGGCATGCCATCAGGCCGGATACAAGGATGATTAAAGCCATAGAACGCAGAATATGCTGTGCAGTCACTTCGACTCTCCTATTAGCCCTCTGCGCATAGCCAGCATCCTTAGCCGCTGCGGCTTACATGCCACAGTTTCCTACGAAGCCCAACCAAGTCCTTCAACCGACAGGTTTATGCCTTAGTGGTTTGTGCTTTGTTTTCCTGTGAATTTATGCCCAGAGTTTTTCATGTTGTGATAATGAGTAGTGTTATCCTCGTCTGGGCAGCACTGTCGGTAAGTGTCCATTTGCGCCTTGGGGAAATGCGGCAAATCATGCCCATCTGCATATTAACCCGTTCTTGATAAGGAAAACAAATTTAGTGACAAATTCTACAAAACAGACAAAAGAAACTAATCTGTATCGTTTAACTTTAGCTATACCACAATAATTCTTAAAAGCACCCTCTGTAATTCCTGCATCAAATCGTAAGATACAGGCACTAAAAAGCCCTGGCATATACACACCAGGGCCTTTCAGAGCTAGCCAAAAAAACTATAAAAAATTAACTACCCAAAGTATTACCTGAACGGGCCATGTAGTTGCGAGCATGCTCTAAGCTATCGCGCTCTGTAGTGTTAGCATTTGTCATGCTTAACAGCTGAATGTAATAGCTTTCGGCAGTTTCTGATTCGCCCAGATGCTCGGCAGCATAAGCCGCACCATACAGGCTGTTGTAGCGATTATGCGACTGCTGCAATGAGCGTACATAAGCAGCTTTGGCATCAGCTAAAGCGCCTTGCTCCAATAGCATATCGCCCAATAGCTCGTTCATCGGAATTACTTCCTGCCAAGCTGCAAGAAAACGATTATCGGCAAGCTTTAGGGTTTGACGCTCTTTTTCCACCGCTTTTTGCATCAAGCTCAAGGCCGCCGGTTGATGGCCTTGGGCTTGCTGAACCCAAGCTTGCGCAGCCAGAACTTGAGTGGCAACGACACGCTTTTGGTGTCGGGTGCCTTCTTTTTTAACGCTTTGATACAGCGATAACAGATGGCGCATCGATACTTTAGCGGCGTCCACTTGGCCAGCACGTGCGGCACCAATGGTTTTGGCAAACACCAAACCCGCTTCGTCACTGATAACAGCGTTAGCCGAAGGCGGTACCTCGATACGCGCCGCTTGCTCCCAGTCGTGGCGCTCTAAAGCGCTGCGAGCGGGAATGGATGCCAAGTGGTAGTCAACGCCATTATCATGACTCTGCGCCATCATTAATTGATAAATCTGTTGCGCTTTATCGTCTTGGGCGCTTTGTAAATAAGCGTAGGCAAGATAGTACATACCCAAGCGTTCTTCTTCGCTACTACCGTCTAAACCATGGCCTAAGCTTTTAACCAATGCGCTATGGTCAGCATCTTGCCCCACCGCAATGGCTTCTTTCCACATTCCTTGATTCAGATACACCTGCAATGCAGCCCAATCAATAGCCGCCTGGCGTACCTCAGCACTGGTGCCGTACATAGCATTCGCCATGTCTGCACTATGCGCTTTCATTGAGTCATCAGCATGAACAGCAGCAGTACCTAATAAACCTCCCAATACCGCTACCAACAATACGTTTTTACGAGCCTTCAGTGTATTCATCTCTAATTTTCCTACACAGTGCCAGCGTGAAAGGGCATCTCCTTATATCCATCCTTACACTGGTCTTTTCATCATCCTTAAATGCATCGTGCCGGATGCTCGCTCTACTCTGACCCAAATTAGGCCGAGCCCCTTTTAAGCGATACGCCACCAGATTCCCCCCTGGGGCCGTATCATTTCAGTCCAAAAAACATTGAGATACAAAGCACACCGTAATCTATATGCCGAACTTATCCGGCATGGTCGATGTGGGTGAATAGAAGAGTAGAACCGGCAGGATAGAAACAAGATCAGAAATTAAACTGAACATCTAAAACAGAAAGGTTAAAGTGCAGCACCCTTCAGCACAGTCCCGCTGAAGTCAAATTAAAAAGTGCCACTGCTCCCTATTTAAGAGGTATGAACAACAAAGTTCATACCCAG